>JAIOTM010000216.1 GCA_021106755.1 Candidatus Cloacimonadota bacterium
GATGCCTGCAAGGATATTTCCCAGGTAGTAGAAGTAGTTCACGGTGCAGGGATTTCAAAAAAGGTGACAAAGTTAAGACCAATCGCTGTTGTAAAAGGTTGACGTCTTCCTAAATTCTCATTAAACTCTTCTTATTCATATCCAATGGATTGCGCACAGCATTTTTCAACAAATAAAAGCTCATAAAGATATTTAGGAAATTATCGTATAATAATTGTTTGCTTGATGTAAATCACCATGAAACCACTAAATCCCAAATGGAGGAAATAATATGCCAACGCTTCCACTTGAAAAAATGTCTGTAAAGGAGAAGCTACAAGTCATGGAAGAGCTTTGGAGTGATCTTTGTTGTAATCAAAACCAGATTCCGGTTCCTCAATGGCACAAAGACATATTGGACAGACGAGAAAAGCTTGTCAAAGAAGGCAATGCAACATTCGTGGACTGGAAAACCGCAAAAAAACGGATAGCTGATAGAATCTCATGAAAATTCATATCGTTAATCAAGCGGAAGATGATCTTGTTGATGGGTACAATTTCTATGAGGATTAAGCACCTGGACTTGGGGAATATTTCCTGGATTGTATTTACTCGGACGTTGAGTCGCTTGTGTTGTATGCTGGTATACATCGGATCGTCCACAAGAATTATCGCCGGATATTGGCAGAAAGATTTCCTTTTGCAATTTATTATACCGTTTCAGGAGATGACATAAAGATTCACGCGATTGTTGACTGTCGCCGAGACCCCTCATGGATTCGAGACCGTTTGAACATGTAGCGAATCGGTGAGCTATGGTTTTTCTCCCCAAGCTCCCACACTTAACAACATAAGTGAGATATTTGATATCAAAGCATACAGCACTGTAAGCAGCATATTGCGAAGAATTTCGAGGCTCAATAAATATAACAGAAAAATTAAAAAGCAGATAGCAAAAATACAAGACAGTATTAACATGGGTCTATAGTAGACTTGACCCCTTTTCCATCGATTTAAACAATGTGAAAGATGAAATAACATCAGTAATGGAAGGTGGTGAAAAAGCTTTCAGACTCCGTAAAGATAAATATGGATTTTTAATGAAAGTAAAAACGTATAATCGCGTAGGGCAAAAAGCGGAGAAGATGATTTGCGGCATTATGCCGCCTTGTAGTCAATTCCATAAACGGAGAAACGCGCGGTGTCTCCTAAAGTTCATCGCATTGTCCACAGTTCTTCGAGATCGTCGGAGCTTTTTTCTTATCGCTTGCTGGTCTCGGGTAACCATGTCTCGGTGTTTTGGAACCTGTTGTGTGACTTTCTTCCTTCCCAACGCGACGAGTATTAGATTGTCTGCAAATTGCTTTTCAGCGGTAAGTCTTGAGTCGGAGACCTAATCATGACCCATGAAATGTTTCGAATGCTTATACCAGGCCTTATTTTTTGGACGCCCGTATTCTGCGTGCTTTTTGCTTCGATGCCCGACAAGCTACCGATTATCGGAAGCCTGCTCGCGGCCACTGTCCTCCCCACCGGATGGTTCCTTTATAGCGGCTACCGTGTCTTTCTGTTCAAGTGTGGGAAGACCTACGAGCAGAAAACGTTTATTGCAATGCTGCGTGATAGGCTCAAAGCTGTTTATGTTCCGTACTATAAAGAAGTAATCGTTGATTTTGCAGGTGTCCGCCCTGATTTTGGTAAGTGGAGAATGGACATCAATACCTTTCTCGAAACGTTTAATCCATTTCGGAAAAGAACAACAAACGAACGTATTGACGAACATGTCTTGACCTCTATTCCATTCTTGGAACCACTATCCGATCTTTATATGTTCCAAGAGGAGAGCTATGATTACGCTCGTAGCATTGCCTCGATTCGTTATGGTATTAACTGCAGTCTTTTTTCGTTCATATTTGGATTCACAGCAGCAGTTGGCATCTACCTGTGGCTGGAGGCGACCGGTTTCTGGAAGCTGCTTGGAGGAGGGCTTCTCCTTACTATCCTCTTCATGACTGTTTACATGCTTTGGCAAAGGGGAGTTTACGCCAGTGCAGAGTACAATGCTAGGCTGAACTTGATTACTCTAAGTAGGTTCGGCTTTGCGAAAATGAAGGTGGATCAAGTGAAAATAACGGAATTTGAGGACATTCTTGTCTCTCTTAGGAAGATCGATGACCTTGAAAGTCGAATAGCCGTTTTCGATCTTGACAACACTCTTCTGATAGGTGACATCCAAGGGGCTCTGCTTGCAAAATTACTCTTCGAACGGAAGATTCGGAACTTTTGTTTCTCTGACTATACACAGATACTTGAAGAGGACATAACGCGAGCGTACAAAATGGCAGTCCAAGCCTTGGCTGGTTTGAAAGTATCAACCATCGAGAAGATGACCCGCAGCATTCTCAGCGATCTTAGCCCTTGTGTTCGCGTAGAGGACATCGAAGTACCCATCCCACGGCCACACCCAGCCATGCAGAGACTTGTGGCCTGCCTGCAGTTGATGGGGATTGAATGTTTTGTAGTATCCGCTAGTAATCAAACATCGGTAGAAATTTGTTCCTGGGAGTTTTTTGGTATTCCGAGCAGAAATGCTATCGGAATGAAGTCTAAAATCAGATCTGGTTGGCGGGGAAGAATTTTTACTTCTGAGCTGGAGGAGCCAGCGCCTATTTTCGACGGTAAACCTCAAGCTCTGGCGAGAAGAGCTGACGACAAGAAACCTGTACTGCTGGCGGGCGATAGTACAAGCGACTATCCGCTGTTGAGTCTTTGCCCTCAGGATGGAAAGGTACTTTGGGTCGGCACAACAGCATCGCAAGCGAAGGTTGTCGAGAAAGATCTAAACCTTGCTGGTCAGGTTGAGTTCTTAAAGCGCGATTCACTGTGATTGGCGCGCTACGAGTAGTATTTGTCTCTGCAAGAAAATCGGGTTTCGGAACGCTGTTAACTATTTAACTTAGATTTACCCTGCCAGTGAATATTTCCCGGCCTTTACCAGCTTCTCCCCTCGAATTGTTGATTTGCTGACAGCCGGAACTGAAATATTTAATCTGCGGGCAATAGATGACGTAACAGTTTAGTCCTCTTTGAGCGGCTTCAGGTTCTGGGGGAACAAAAGGGACGTCCGCAAGTAAGTAACTCAGATTTTGTGTCCAGTTACTTAGCTGTTTACGGATGCCCCCATTGGCCCCACAAGCTATGACACCAAATCTTCTTTTCAAAAGAAAAATGTAAAATATGAATAACTCCAATTAGGATAAAAAATAGCACGATGCGGCTGGGCAACAAATGATCCGATTTATATCAAATACCACGATGAGGAATGGGGCGTACCTGTTCATGATGATAAAAAACTTTTTGAGTTTATCATCCTGGAGGGTGCCCAGGCAGGGCTCTTTCTGCCATGACACAGGGAAGTTCTACTGTAATGCTCTATGTCAGATCCGCACATTCCTTTAAAATAGTGTTGTTATCCATAATATTCCAGTCTCTGCGAGTTTAAAGTAAATATTGGCAACAATCCTGAATTATGATTGTTAAATCTGTTAATAACGATTGCAGGTTTTATTCTCTTGTACGCTAGATCCTTATTCAGCTTCTTGGGCTGATCTCCAGCAAATAATGACCCGATAATGATTCGGGGCAACCCCTTTCCATTAAAGACAGGGCTCAAATTGCAGGCCACTTATACCTGCCATGGGCAAGGAGTTTTAACGTTTAAAACGAATCAACATAAAGATTGGCAGGCCTTTATCAACTCATTTCTTAACCAAATGTTAGCAGGGTCATGATTTACTCGTGCATGCCAATAGAGAGTCATTTGAAAAGTAGACATATTAAAGGGTA
>JAIOTM010000002.1 GCA_021106755.1 Candidatus Cloacimonadota bacterium
CTGCTACAGTACAGGTATTGTGAGCGGAGAAGATTTTGCTGGTGGATTAGTGGGAACCCTCTGTAACTCGGTTATCAGCAACTGCTACAGTACAGGTTCTGTGGTTGTTTCCGATTCGTATGCGGGAGGGTTTGTTGGAAAAAGCCTGACTAACTCAACTATCAGCAATTGTTACAGCACTGGTAGCGTGGAGGGAGTTGACTTTATTGCTGGTTTTGCGGGTGCCTGCATTACTAATACAACAATCAATAAATGTTATAGTACTGGTAATGTTTTCGGGTTTTCATTAGTTGGTGGATTTGTGGGAGGATGTTCAAATTCATCCTTAAGTGACTGTTTCTGGGATACTGAAACCTCGAATCAGGCAACAAGTGCTGGCGGTACAGGTAGAACTACTTTAGAGATGCATATACAATCTACATTCACCGATGCTGGTTGGGATTTTATGGATGAAACCGTTAATGGAATCGAAGATTACTGGGGCATAAATTCCAACGATAACAATGCATACCCATTTCTGGAATGGCAGGGATATGTTCACGATCCACCTGTTTCCAATAATGACGCAACTGAAATTCTGCTTGTTACTTGCCTGCACTCAAACTACCCCAACCCGTTTAATCCTGAAACAACCATAAATTTCAGTGTAAAGCATCAAGAAACCGCAACGCTGGAGATTTATAACGTAAGAGGACAGACAGTAAAAAACTATCCTGTTTTTGAATCAGGGACTCATAGTATAGTCTGGCAAGGTACTAACAACAAAGGCAAACAGGTCGGCTCAGGAATATATTTCTATAAATTGAAGTCTGGTTCGACAGAGCAGGTTCGAAAGATGTTGCTGTTGAAATAATTTTCATCCCTCAGAGGAGCGAAGTTTTGAAACGGTCCCTGATATTTTTATTACTTCTAATCGGTTATACCAGTAGCTTGATGAGTTTATTAACTCTTTCTACCTTCAGCAACTGTTACAGTATCAGCAACGTGAGTGGAACAGTCAATCTCTATGAAATTGATTACGCTGATACTCTGGCGACTACTCCCACAGAAAGGACAGATAAGATAGTTCATATTGGAGTTCTGGCAAAACGGGGAAGTGAGCAGTGTCTTGAAAAATGGGGAGCTACGGCGGAATATCTTACCAGTCAAATTCCGGGGCATACATTTTCGATTATCCCCCTTGGGTACAACGAGATTTATCAGGCTATCGATTGCAAAAAGTTGGAATTTGTTCTAGCCAGTTCGTCTATCTATGTGTATCAGGAAGTACGGACAGGTGCAAGACGCATTTGCACCAGAAATAATCTCCATGCAGATGGGACGGCTCACAAGGTTTATGCAGGCGTTATCTTTTGCAGGACCGATCGCGAAGATATCCAGAACACGCAGGAGTTGAAGAATAAAGTATTCACGGCGGTTTATGGACTATCTCTGTGCGGTTGGCATATGGCATGGCGAGAACTAAAGAAGTGTGGAATCAATCCATTTCGCGATTTTGCTGACCTGTTTTTCGGAGGAACTCACGATGCAGTCGTCTATGCGGTACGCGACGGAGATGCCGACGCGGGAACTGTGCGTAGCGATGTTCTTGAACGGATGGTATTCGAGGGAAAGATTCAACTAAATGATTTCAAGATACTTATACCACATGAGAATTGCGGAAGTGAAATCCATTTTGCACATTCGACACAACATTATCCAGAATGGCCATTTGCCAAATCTTCCCATACCTCCGATGAACTGGCTAAAAATGTTGCCATTGCTTTGATGCAAATGTCGGCTAGCAGTCCGGCAGCACAAGCCGCTAATTGTGCAGGATGGACTATCCCTCAGAACTATCGGTTAGTACATGAATGTCTGATGGAACTTCGATTGCCTCCCTATGAGGACTACGGAAAGGTCACGCTTGGTGATGTCCTCAGAAAGTACTGGCTTTGGCTACTTGGTACATTTGTCCTGATAACTCTGATTGTTATATTCGTAGTTCGAACTTCCTACCTGAAAAAGAGACTTGCTCATTCCATTATAGCGAAAGAGGAGCGCGAACGTCTGATGTCTGCTATCGAACAGGCGGCGGAGGCAGTTGTCATTACCGACGACAAGGCAATTATTCAATACGTCAATCCAGCCTTCGAGCGTATTACGGGCTACACATACGACGATGCCATCGGACAGAATCCGCGCATTCTCAAGAGCGGCAAGCACGACTATGCCTTCTACAGGGAGTTGTGGGATACGCTCACGCAGGGAAAGGCGTGGACAGGACGGTTTGAAAACAGGAAGAAGGACGGAATGCTCTATACCGAGGAGGCGACTATCTCGCCTGTACGCGATACATCGGGTAAGACAATTAACTATGTGGCTGTCAAGCGTGACATCACCGAAGAAATTAAATTGGAGGAACAATTTCGTCAGGCTCAGAAAATGGAATCAATTGGACGTCTCGCAGGGGGCGTAGCACACGACTTCAACAATATGTTGGGAGTTATCCTCGGTTACACCGAACTGGTTATTGAGCAGGTGGACCCGTCTCAGTCGCTCTATGCCAGCTTGATGGAAATCCGCACCGCCGCCACGCGTTCCGTGGAGGTGACCCGGCAACTGCTGGCTTTCGCCCGCAAGCAGACTGCTGCTCCCAGAGTGCTTGACCTGAACGATACTATGGAGAGGATGCTCAAGATGCTTCGCTGCCTTATTGGCGAGGATATTAATCTCACCTGGCTACCGGGGGCGGAAGTGTGGCCTGTAAAAGTTGACCCGTCGCAGATTGATCAGATTCTGGCAAATCTGTGTGTCAATGCACGAGATGCCATAGAAGGCGTGGGGAAGATTGTCATTGAGACAGGAATTATCACCTTTGACGAAATCTACTGTGTGAACCATTCGGGATTTACTCCCGGCGAGTATGTGCTATTGGCTGTAAGTGATGATGGTTGTGGCATGGACAAGAATACTCTGGAAAATATTTTTGAGCCGTTTTATACTACCAAGGAGGTAGGCAAAGGTACTGGTTTGGGTCTTGCTACTGTTTACGGTATCGTCAAGCAGAACAACGGTTTCATCAACGTGTACAGCGAGCTTGATCTGGGAACGACCTTCAATATTTACCTGCCCCGACATGTAGTCAGAGAAAGTCAGATTCAGAAAAAAACTTCTGAGAAACCGAGCCTGCTTGGTAACGAAACCATCTTGTTGGTGGAAGACGAACCAGCACTACTGGGAATGATTGCAACTATGCTCGACCATCAGGGGTACACAATACTGTCCACTTCCACGCCGGGTGAAGCCATCCGTATGGCTAAGGAATCCATTGTCCAACTCCACCTTCTTATTACCGATGTAGTGATGCCGGAGATGAACGGACGGGAACTGGCTAAAAATATATTAACCTACTGTCCCGATATCAAGTGTTTGTTTATGTCTGGCTATACTGCCAATGTGATTGCCCAAAACGAGGTGCTGAACGAAGGTGTGCATTTCGTCCAGAAACCATTTTCAAAGAGAGACCTTGCCGCCAAGGTGCGGGAGGTGCTGGATAATGAATAAGGAAATCAAGACTTGGTTAAATCCACTAATGGTTTTATCTCATGCGCTCTTTAATATGTTCAATAATTTCTCTGGAGCTTTCTCTGATTTCATATAAAATTGCCTGCATCTCATTCGGTTTGCTGTTTTCGATAGCTTGTTCGGTTGAGGTGAGACCCAGCCTGTAAAAGTTTTTCACTTTGTCGAAATCCCAGGGATTAAGTTTCGGGTCATACGCGTGGATATAAATATTCGGCTCCACTCGCTCCAGCGATCTTACAGCAAGTGAAGCCTGATTCAATTCTGTTGCTTTCATTCCGTAATAGAACGCGGACTCCAGCTTATTCTTACTCTGTTCTGCCTGAGTATTCAAGACAAGAAACTCAGGTTTAGCGGAGACAGGCGGGAGAACATTTACGCAGATAACAGTCTGCTTCTTGTCGAACAACCGCGCGAATTCCATTGGCAACGGGTATTCTATACCACCATCACAAAACAAATTTCCATTTATCCTGCATGGTTGAAAGACAAAGGGCAGACTGCAACTTGCCAGCATTGCCTGAGCCAGATTGCCTTTATCAAGTACTATGCTTCGCTGGCAGTTCAGGTCGTAGGCTATTGCCGCGAAATTAAGGCGAGAGAATTCGATAGACGCGTCCTCTGTGATGTCCTCGAAAAATTTCAACAGCTTTTTGCTGTTAATCAAACCATCCTTAAGCACATTGATATTGAGGAAAGATAGCTTTTCCAAAGTGCTGATGGATTCAGCAGTTTCCAGTATCTTTTCTGGAGATAATCCGTTGGTGTATAAACCACCTACAACTGCACCTATACTTGTGCCAATAATGGAAGTTATCTCATAGTGTTGTTGCAGAATCTCCAATGCCCCAATATGGGCAAGTCCCCGGGCGGAACCACCTCCTAAAATAACTGTTGCTTTTTTCATGTATTCGACCTTTTTCCTTGCAATCTCTCTTGACAAACCAGTGCGATA
>JAIOTM010000027.1 GCA_021106755.1 Candidatus Cloacimonadota bacterium
ATCTGCCACATCGCTAACTACATTCAGCACGGGATTCATAGCTATACTGTTTATAAGTCTGTCGGAGCAAAACGCCTGGGTTCCCCAACTGCTTCGCGCGCCGATGAATAATAATACCAGTACAACAACATACCAGATAATCCGGCTACCAATCCAGCATGATTGTTTTTCAACCCAACTGATGAATGTGGAGATTAAAAGAACACAGGCTGTAATACTTAAAATTGTTATAAAAATATAACCGAGTATGGGAATATCAAGACCAATCGCGTCTTCCGCACCACTGCTGAATGATGCGAACATGTTAGCATAATCCAGCCGGAGTTTGAATTTTGAGAAGTGCATCTGGTCGAGTACCATCAGCAGAGCCATGAGCATTGCCAAAGGAATCATTAAGAAGGTGATAACCCGTTTCATCCACTGAAAGCGTTCTATGGAAAAAAATGGAATATTGGCTAGGATGAAAAAAGGCAGTATGAAAGTACATACAACGCTCAAATCGGTTAAGAAGCCATGCTTAATTGCTTTGAAGAATAAGCTGAAGTAGAAATCCGTGAAATATCTCGAAAATCTCATGACGAACAACACACGAAATAGTCCAAACATGACTATAAATGAGACAAATATCCTGATAAACGCCATGTAAGCACCAGGTATGATACATAATTTCGGTTTGAGATTATCCGGCAGTTGTTCTTTCTCGTGTTTTCTAAATCTCATGATTTATCAATTTCTCCTGCTTTTGTAAGAGCGTATTTAGCCAATATTGGTCCGATTATCTCGAAAATAATGCAGGTGGCGGTTACAGTCGTCAAGATTTTTGTTCCGATAACATCGCCAATTGGCATTTGATGTCCCATATATTCCACTGTTTCACCCAGTCCGGCAAACCGTTCTTTAATAATAAGCGACAAGCCGATAGCAACTCCCGCCTGGGATAATATTCCTAAGCCAGTGTACTTCCGAATATTAGGTTCCATTTTGCCTATTACGGCACCGAGCCACGCGCCAAATATCTTTCCTCCTGAACGGGTAAGGATGTAAACAAAGCCAATAACGCCGAGAGAAGGAATAGCGGAGATATGCAGGTTGCTACCAGCGAGGGCGAAAAACAGTAGAAAGAGTAAAGGCATAACACTGGTGAGACGATCCGAAAGCCTGTGAAGCAACGTGCGCGATTGTGTATTTACCAGAATAATACCGAAAACCATTGCGGTTAAAATGAGCGATGTATTCAGCATTTTACTAATACCGGCAATGGCAAGTATGAAACCAAAAGCGAGGATGAAAATGTCGCCTGCTTCATCAAACCAGCGGGTTATTATGGAGAACAGGAACGCGATAGCCGCACCGATAGCGATACTAAGCCCTATTTCCTGAAGAGGAATAAGGATGAGTTTAACAACACTAACAGCTTCAGCACCTGTTGAAGAAATCAGGAAGCTTATTGAGATAGCGGCGGCAAACCCATAGATGATGATAGCAAGACCGTCATCGAATCCCACTACGGCATATAGAGCTTTTGTAAGATTTCCCCTCGCTTTGAATTCGCGAATAACCGCCACTGTGCCAGCCGGAGCACTTGCCGGGGCGATTCCGGCAAAGAGCAGGGAGAGGATAATATCTCCGGTAACTATATATACCGCTATACCTACCAGAATAAATGTAAAAAATGACTCCAGCAGAATGATATAGATGATGCCTTTCCCTAGTTTTCCCAAAGATTTAAAGTTAAGCTCCAATCCTATACTAAGGGCAACAAAACCAAGTGCGATTTGAGTAATAAATCCGAGGCTTGCCTGCATACCGTCTGTAATAAGATGAAAAACCGAGGGACCCGCAATAGTTCCGGCTATCATAAAGCCGATAATGGAGGGAAGCTTTATCTTTTTTGAGCCTTTTCCAAAGAAAAACGCGAGCAGAGTTAGTAGTCCGATAATGAGAAACACTGGTATAATAAAGGTGGATTCAGCAGAATGGCGCATGTTATTCCTAAAGTTCTATTTTCCCGCTTAAATAAGCGATGTCCTGCATGATTACCAGCACGCCTGTTTTGTTTTTAAGCTTGTCGATAATCAAATTCAATTTACGTAGAAGTTCGTTAGAGCGACGATGGTCAACCCACGCGAGTAGCAGACGATTAAACTGTTTAGTGTTTTCAGTCCAGAAACTGGCGAAGAGGGGCATCGCGTAGAGATAGCGACTCAGGTTTTCTGCTTCGAGAACAGTGATGTTGGCACCCGGTACATCTGCGAAAATTTCGAGGATTTCTTCAACAACCTCTTCATCCTGAATAACTACCGAGAATTGGTTGAATTTTAATGGCTTGGCTGTACCGCCTTCGTCCTGAAAAACCTTTCTGAATCGGTTTGCCAACTCTTTTTCATCAGTAATGGCAAACAGTTCCTCTCTCTTTTTAGGATAGCTGAGTGCTTTGGATACATGTGACAGGAGTTGTATGTGTTCGTTTCGTGCTTCTTTAGGAGCAATAATAAAGATAAGGAGTTGAACCGGTTGGTTGTCGATAGCGTCATATTCGATTCCACCTGGCGCACTGATAAGTCCTACTACAAATTGAGTGACTTTATTTGTCCTGAAATGAGGTATAGCAATTCCGTGACCGATTCCAGTTGAGCTTAATTCTTCCCGCTCCCTGAAATTACGATGGATTTCGTTTTGCGAAAGCCCCGACAGAGCCGGATTCTGAATAGCCATTTCAGCCAGCATTTTAACAACTGAGTCTTTATCTGGATTATCAGTAATAATTTTTACTGATTTATCGTTGATAAAAGCGGTTAAATACATAGAAATCTCCAAAAATCAATAATCTATACCAAAAACAATGAAGCAGAGAAAATGGCAACAAATTTATATAGATTGAGTATTCAGACCTAATGTCATGTCAAGCATCAGGTGACGGTTTCTCTTTGTAGGCACAATCCGCAAGCCAGTATCTGGCGGGTCTGTAGGTAGTTGCCCATTTACCACGTTGATTAGTAAGGGAGGTACCCACAAGGGGCACCCCTACAAGACCGCAGGAGTAAAAGTGTACATCTGAGAACCTAAATGTCAATTCAGGCTTGACATAACACTATATGTGACATTCTTAAGGGAGTTTTGTAGTGGCAGAAAGACTCAAATAACCGACAGAGAACAGTCTTTTATCTATTTCTATCAATTCTTTAGTCAGTCTTTGTTTTTTTCAGCTTGCCGGGCAATGTGTTTATTTCTAAGAAAGAGGGTGAGGTTTCCCCAATAGAAAGTGTATCAGGTGGCTCGGAATTGATAATAACTCTGTAGTTAGCAACGCTGTCGGGCAAAAGTAAATTCCCGTTTCCGGTACCAATATCCAGATAAGTCTGATGCGTCAAATAGAAGGGAATTTCAATTTTCGTTGTTACTTTCAGTTCTGTGAAATAACCTTCATGGCTGTAAGAGTATGCAAAAGAGTCGTTACTGGCAGTTTGCCGATAATTGAGCTTTCTGCCTGGAAATCCGTGTCCATAGGCTTCCCAAACAAGTCTGAAACACTCCCCGGCGGTTATCTCAATATCACCTTCAGAGAAAGTCAGGTGGATTATTTTCGGAG
>JAIOTM010000196.1 GCA_021106755.1 Candidatus Cloacimonadota bacterium
CGATGGTTATATGTGGATTATTGTTGACAACGGTATTGTTCCGGGGCACGATTTCAGGATAAATACGCGAGTATTTAACAATGGCGATCCAGCTATCCGCTACTGGGATGTCCGCTGGTATGATAGTAGTGACACGCAGGTTGGCTCAGACTATGATCATAGCGGCTATGCCCCTACTAACGGGGTTTGGGAAGACTATACAACTCCAGACCTGACAGCACCAGCCGGAGCCGCTAAGTTGCGGATTCACTATAGGATATACACCTATTCCAGCACAAGCACCAACAGCACATTGGTTGATAATGTAACTTTGACCGATCTTGATGCTGGTTCTCCAACTGTAACGATTGCTCCAATTGCTCCTCAGGTTATCGAAGAAAACACGGACGGTATTTTATTAACGGTTACAGAGATGTTGAACGGTGATACATTTGTATCCCGCGACTGGGGTTACAGAACTGTTTCAGGTGGAGCTATTACCAGCCTTGGTCTATCGGGATTAGACTACATACCGAATTTTGCTACTGCAAGTACTTATTTCGTTGTTTGCTCAACGGTATTTACAATCGCGGATACTCTTATAAGCAACGAAGTGGAGATAACTGTTACTGCGGCAGGTGCTGTTGCTCCCGCTACTGGTGAAGTATTCATTTCCGAAGTCTGCGATAATGATATTGGCGGCTATATGACCGGCTATATGGAAATAGCAAACGTCACTGATCATGCTCTGGATATGCAGGGAGTCTGGATTGAACGGTGGGACGATGGAGTATATAATAATTATACTTACACTTTCAACGCTGGGGTTACAATTCCAGCCAATGGCTTCCTGATTGTCGCGCGGGGCTCTTCTCAAGCTGATTTTGAAACAGCCTGGGGCGTTGACCTTTCTGCGTTAAACACTAACTACGAACAAGGTTCAACCAATCTTTATTTCACTACCGGACGTGGCTATGTGCTCGCGGACGGTCGTGCTATTCTGGATAATTCTCCAGATGTTGAAGCAAACCAACGTGCTTTTCAAAGCTCACCAGGCTCATGGGTAAATGGAGAAGATTCCAGTCTTGGAACACCAGGAGAACTGGACACCGGTCAGACGCTTCCGGTTGAATTCTCAGCATTCACCGCTGTACTCGCTAACAAATTCGTTAACCTGATGTGGGTAACACAATCCGAGACGGGCGTTTCCGGTTACAATGTACTCCGAAACGATGTAAACGACTATACTAGCACGATTACTGTTACTCCTCAGTTGATTCCCGCGACTAACACATCAACTGAGCAGACCTACAGTTTCGCAGATAATATCGAAATTGAAGAAGGCACATACTACTACTGGATTCAAACAATTGAACTTAACAGTAACGTGTTGTACCATGGTCCTGTAACAGTTACTATTATTGAGAACGAAGCTCCCAAAGTATGCCATCTGAACCATCTTAATCAAAATATGCCCAATCCCTTTAATCCTGATACCAGCATCGGATATCAGCTTAAAGGTGAAGCAGGACAGAAAATCAATGCTTCCCTTATTATCTATAACATCAAAGGACAGGTCGTTAAAACTCTGTTTGATGGTCCACAGGAGCCAACCGATAACGGCACGGTTTCCTGGAGTGGGATGAACGAAGAAGGTAATAAAGTCAGTAGCGGTGTTTACTTCTATCAGCTTAAAACAGATAGCTTTATTTCGATGAAGAAAATGCTTTTGATGAAGTAGAACACCGTTCTAAACGATCAAAAGAAAAGCGGTAATCAGTAATGGTTACCGCTTTTTGGTATTTATAATCAGGATAATTCCTGTCAGCAATCACTTCTTCAGAATTTTCGACAGAAGTCTGCTCAGTTCGAACTGACTATATGGCTTGCGGATAAATCCGGCTAATCCTGCGTCAATTAGTTCCTTAACATCTTCTGCTTTAGAGAACCCCGACGAAATTATCACTTTGCACTTATTGTCAATTTCCCTGATTTTGGGAAATATTTCTCTACCGCTCATCTCAGGCATAATCATATCCAGAATAACGATGTCAATGCTATCGTGATGTTTCTTAAACACTTCAATAGCCTCCATCCCATTTCTGGTAAGTAGCACTTCATACCCCATGTCTTCTAATATAGCTTTCGCAGTAATTCTTATAACCTTTTCATCATCAACAAGTAAAACAACTCCGGTTCCTAGCATAATTTTGCCATTAGCCTGTTTTACAAAGAGGCTCTCCTCCGAAATAGGGAGACATATATGAAATACTGTTCCACTACCCACTTCACTATAAACCGAAATTGAGCCATGATGGTCCTGAACAGTGCCATAAACCGCGGAGAGTCCTAATCCTGTACCCTTTCCATGCTTCTTGGTTGTGTAGAAAGGATCAAAAATCTTCTTCAGATTTGCTGAAGATATGCCACAACCTGTATCCCTCACTTCTAACTCTATGAACTTGCCAGGTGCAATATCAAAAACGCTGGCTTTGCAGTACGCTTTTCCAAGATTAAGGTTTCTGGTTCTGATTTGAATTTCACCACCATTGGGCATTGCGTGACTTGAATTAATACAGAGATTCATTAACACATTTTGCAGTTGTGAATTATCGCCAGTTACCAGATAATTCGCAGCTTTCTTTTCCGCGGAAATAGTTGTTCTCTTATCAATACTTCTTTCCAGAAGTGCTATAGTATCAGTAATAATCGCATGAACATCCACATTGGTAGAGACTATCTTACCTTTACGTCCGAAAGCCAGTAATTTTGCTGTCAAATCTGTAGCTCTGCAAGCTGTTTGAACTATCAAATCAACAAATTTCCGGTTTTTCTCATCGGGAACATTATTCTTCATCTGAAGCACTTCTGCCGCGCCAATTATGCCAGCAAGCATATTATTAAAATCATGCGCGATACCACCAGCCAATTGACCAATAGCATCCATCTTGCTACGATGATTCAATTGCTCTATGATGCGAACCTTTTCTGTAACATCGTCGATATGCAGAACCGCGCCTTCAACGCCATCAGCAGTCAATGGATAGATAGTAATATCTTCATATTTGATTCCATCTTCGGTATTAAAAGGTATGGCAATCTCTCTCTTGATTTCTTTTGAAGATATGCTTTCGAATACTTTCTCGATATTTGAATCCAGTTGAGGAAAAACATCTCCGAGGTTTTTGCCTTTAGCTTCATCTGATTTAATGCCGGTTATCTCTTCCGCCTTTGTGTTCCATTGAGTTACTTTCCCTTCTTTATTAACGCTTATGAGTAGAGATGGCATGGAATTTATAACATTAGAGAGGTAGTTGCGCAGGTGATAAATCTCGACTTCCCTTTTTTTACGGTCGGTGATGTTTAACACGCTACCACGTATTAAGTTGTGTTCTGATGAAGGTAAACGAACCAAACGGACTTCACAGAATATTTCTTCTTTTGTCTTGGCATTCAGGTGAGTCCATTCGAAAATTTGAGGAGTACCCTTAAATGCCTTCTGAATATACCTTTTAGCAGCTTCTAAAGAAGGACGACCATCAGGCTGAAAAGGAGGACTGATGTCATCAGGGAAGCAATTCAGGAGTTCTTTTCTTGTTAACCCGAACAATATTTCAGAATTTTTATTTACTGATACGAATACACCGAGATCAATATCAATTACGACAAGTGCTTCTGGTGCATATTCAATCAGGGTGCGATAGCGGGCTTCCGATTCATAAAGAGCTAATTCCTGTTGCTTCTTTTTTGTAATGTCCCTTATAATTGTTGAAACATATTCCAAATCACCAGTATCTGACTTATGGGACATTATAACCTGAGAAACAGGAAACTCTTGTCCATCAGGTCCAAGTAACGCGGTTTCTCCCTCCCATGAGCCATTAGCAATCGCGGAAGGAATACCCTCCTCTACGATAACTTTTGATGCCCAATCCGGATGCGCTTCGGAAATATTTTTATCAAGTGAATTTTCACCAACCCAGCCAACCATTCTCTTTCCCGCATTA
>JAIOTM010000358.1 GCA_021106755.1 Candidatus Cloacimonadota bacterium
CAGCCCCGCCGCAGATAAGCGACAGAGCTATAATTTGAAGAGAGGCGGAATATTCCGCCTCTCTTTTTTTGAAACTGTTTCAACCCGAAAGATACGTCGAGTTGGGCAAGGCCTTTATTACCAATTGATTAAAGTTATCTGACGATTTCGGGTTGTCGTCCTTTATTTTTGCAATTTGAAGATTCTGTGGGCTAAGAACAAATAAAAAAGAAAAAAACTTCTTGACGCATCCGTGCATAAAGCATATATTGTATATATAAGATATATACAGCGAAGCGGAGATACTTATGAAGATTTTAATCTCGAATGCTGATGCGTCACCAATCTACGAGCAGATTGTCTCGCAAATACGAGCGCACATATTAACCGGACGGCTTAATGAAGGCGATTTACTGCCTTCGATACGCAAATTGGCGCGGGAACTGCAAATCAGCGTAATAACTACCAAGCGTGCCTACGAGGAACTGGAACGAGCTGATCTTATAGATACCGTAACAGGAAAGGGAACCTTTGTTTCCAGCCAGAACCCGGAATTCCTGCGAGAAAAACAGTTGAAGCTGGTAGAAGATAAGCTTTCCGAAGCGGTGGAAGAAGCCCGGATAATGGGCATTGGCACCGGAGAAATGATTAATATGCTGAAACTACTCTACGAGGAGGAGTAATGAAATACATCGTGCAACTGGAAAATGTAGCGAAACACTATCCTGCTTTTTCCCTGAAATCAATAAACTTCAATCTGGCTCAAGGTTATTTAACCGGGCTGGTTGGTCCCAATGGAGCAGGTAAGACTACATTGATTAAGCTACTCATGAGCTTGCTTTTACCAGATAGCGGAGAGGTTTGCTTATTCGGAAAAACTTACAGTAACGCTGAAAAACAGATAAAAGAACGTATCGGGTTTGTTTACGAAACTCCGCACTTCTATGATGAATTTAATCTTGATACAATCGCCGGAATTATAGCTCCGTTTTACTCGCAATGGGATAAGATAATATATAAGAAGCTACAACAGGATTTCGATTTGAATCCGAAAGCGAAATTTGGGAAACTCTCGAAGGGAGAACGCACTAAGTTCGCGCTCAATGTCGCACTTTGTCACCATGCCGAGTTGTTAGTATTAGACGAACCGACTGCCGGATTAGACCCGGTGTTTCGGCGGGAGTTATTGGAGTATTTTGGGGGCTTAATCAGCGAAGGTGATACTACAATACTGATTGCTACACACATAACTTCGGATTTAGACCGAACCGCCGACTATGTTACGATGATTTCGGGGGGAGAAATCGTTTTATCAAGTGAAAAAGACAGACTGCTTGAGGACTACAAAATCATTAAAGGCGGAGTAGAGTTAGAGAAGTACAAGAATTACTTCATTGGTTACCGGCAAAACGAGTTTGGAATAGAAGCTCTTGTTAACGGAGCATCATCCATAATAGAAATTGGTGTTGATAACGATGTTGTGTTAGAGAAGCCTACGCTTGAGGATATCCTCTTCTATACTTCGAGCAGGAAAACGGGAGGCAAAAATGAGTAAGATTCTAATGAAGAATATGAAAATCTTCTGGATTACAAGTAAAAACCCCTGGCTCTGGGTTGTGCAGTTGCTCTACTTCATAGTTTTCAAAAAATTCTTAGGTGAAATGGGGTCAGATAATATTATACTGGGATTTCTCTTTGCCGTAACCTGGATAACCAATTCGGAGACAGTTGATTCTCGTAATAAAATGGAAGAAATTTATTTCAGTCTGGGCATTACCCGGAAAGAAATTGTTCGTGCTGGCTTTTTCTTTTCCCTGATAATAACCGCGTTAGGGCTGGTTTACCTTAATTTACTCAATTTGCTGCTAATAGCAGTTCATCCTGTAGCGACATGGCTACCAGTTGGTTCAATAATGCCATTCAGAGAGATTTATTCTGTTTTTCTTATGATAGGCTTGGCTATGATTGCTCAGAATTACTTTGAAGTCAGGTATGACCCATTTACAGGAAACAAACTTCTTACCTTTGGAAGCGTAGTGATAACAGTCAGCATATCGTTCTTTGGACTTCCTGCTGTAATTTATCATCTGTGGAAGGGATATGTGGATACATCTGATACTGCATCCATATTCATGTATGTTCGGCATGCAGTGGACATACTTGGACACCCAACACCGTTTTTCATTACGCTGGCGTTTCTGGTGATAGGGCTTACTGTTGTGTTACTTCTTTGCGAGAAAGCAATATATAAGAGGGAGTTGTAATCATTACTGAAAAGTGCAATGAAACTTTTGAGAATAAGCTTCAAATTGCTCTTTTCTATAGATTACAACCGAAGTGATTGCAAATCAGCTCAGCATAAACATCATAGTATCGACCATGCTGAACACAATGCAGTTTTTTGAATATGCACCACGGTAATAAATAGTATCAGGAACACCTTCGTCCGACACATGAATCACATAATAGTTTCCACGATTATACCATCGTACTTTATCTTGAAAGCTTAGTAGTTTGCCATCTTCTTTGATTTTATGAATTGCACCAGAGAGATACAGTGCTTTAATCTTCTCCCGTAATTTATTGTTACTACCGGAAAATAGCTGTTGTGACGACCAACCACGGTACTTCCTGATATTAAACACTTTCATAGAAACAATACAATAAATCATCAATTGAGAAAAAATCGATAACACTACAACACATGCAATTATTACAAGTAATTCATTAAGATTCATATAACCACCTCTATTTCAAATTTCTGAATTCTTTAGTAAGTCAGGAAAAGCTATAATTTCAACAACTTTTCCATCGGAACAGGCATAATATCCGTCTGCTCGTTGGTGATAATAAGCTTGTCGCCGTCCCAGCAGATTGCTTCGCATTGCTTTGCTTTTATAGGCATCCATTGCACTTCTCCCCGGAACCAGTCGTCACCTTCTTCTACCGAGAAAACCCAGATAGCGGTGTAAGTAAGAACCGCGAGCTTTTTCCCGTCTGGTGTACAATCGGCAGCAGTAACACTACCGAGAATATCAGCAGTAGAGAGCTTTGTTAAAGCGTTGTCTTCAAGTTGATGTTGCGTATCCATGCGGTACAGTACTGTACGGGTGTCAGCACGATGCTTAGTTAGCAGGTAGATTTTGCCGTGGGCGGTAAAGAGAGCTTCGCAATCAAAATTGTTTGCTTCGGGAGGAAACTCCTTCTGCTCTGGATAATAGAACGGCAACTTTTTCCAGTAACGTGTTTTGGTTGTCGCCAATGGATGCGGTTCTTTAACGATATATAGAGCCAAATCGCGTCGCGTATTAGCGTTGTTTCCACACGCGCCGATAATCAGGTTGCCATCGTTATCAACAGCCATCTCCTCCCAGTCGATGTTAACCGCATCGGGGATATAGACTCCGCTGTATTTGTCCTTCCATTGAGGTTTAAGCGTTTTGCCGTCTATTGAAAATGGGAAAATCCGGGCATCATCTCCACTGTCGTTAAGCGTCCAGAAGACACCGTCAAACACACGACTTTTTACAATCGCACTGGACTCGTTAATCTCTTTCATCTCGAAATTCGCGGAAGCTACCAACCTGACGGTATCAGCCTTCGGCACATTGAAAGTAACAATTTCTTCAGCAGGTAGAAAAACCACAATCGCAAAGAAAACCAGTATAAAGTAATATTTCATCTGATACTTCCTTTTTCCAGAACAAATTGCCAAATAGAATTTCACGTCAAGTTTTTCCTATTCAAATGAAAAACAGGCACATCCGAAAAAACAGATAATGTGTAATTTGCACCCGGACGTTCATATTGCCGTAAATTGGTTATCTTCGAAAGACAAGCAGTAAAAACCATTGACAAAAAAAAGAAGTTTCTCTTGTTTGAAAGAAAAAGTGTCCATTGCAGTTGCATTAATGGAGGAGAAATGACCGAAGAAACAAAAAACAGAGTGGTAAAAAAATTCTCACTCATAGAATTACTGATGATTATAATGGTTGTGGGTATTATCTTTACCCTGATAATACCTATTTCACGCGACAATAAACGCCGGGGCTTGCTTGAAGAAGCCATGCACAATGTTCAGGTTATCAAGTACCATAACGAGTTGTTCAAGAACAATCCTGACCTGGGTGATGGCGACTACGCGGGTGATATTGAACAGCTTAATCTGAATTTTATAAGTGAATACATAGAGCCTGTATATTTTACTTACTCGCTCACCGACACAACCATCGTTGCTGAAATAACCGATGCCTTTGCAAAGACACAGAGCGGGGAAGACGCCCTTAAAGTTGTCTATACTTTACCGGGTGGACCTTGGACAGTCGAAGGTGGATTACGTGCCGAAAGTTTAATCAACCCGGATTGGTCGCCATAGAAAATAGCAGAAAAAACTTGACAGGATTCTTTATATAAAGGAAATTTTCAGCATTAAATAAAATACGGAGGTTTATATGGATATGACCGATGGAAATTATCAAGCATTGACAGCCATTTTTGTGCACCAGTTTGGTAGTAATCCAAGAAAGCGTCCGTGGGTGGATTTAATTATTTGACACAGTGTAATATATTTCTGCCGCGGACTCAGTGCCGCGGCTTTTTTTTACCTTTCAATTAGCCACGGCAAGAATTAAGGCACATTGTGCTAAAACCAAACCTGACCTTTTGCGTTAAAACAGATATATGGAACATTTATAAGGAAAGAAAGATGTGGAAATTTATCAGAAAACTGAAGCCCTATACAATTGGCTATGGACGCTTATATATTGCTTCGATTATTGCAGTGGCATTGGCTACTTTATTTGCATTCGCGATACCTCTTGTACTGCGGACTACTCTTGATTCACTCATCGGTGACGAGTTAGTTAAAAGTGGAATAACGGCTAAGTTAGTTAAATATTTCGGTGGGAAAGAAAATCTGGCACAAAAACTGTGGTTACCAGGATTGATTATGCTGTTTCTTACGGCATTTTCCGGCTTGTTCACTTATTTCAAGGGAAAATGGTCAGCTATTGCGGCAGAATCAATCGCCAAACGTATGCGGGACAATCTCTATAATCATATACAGAAGCTACCTTTTTCCTATCATCAGAATGTGGAAACAGGCGATTTAATACAACGATGTACTTCGGATGTGGAAACTATCAGGGGATTTATGGCGATGCAACTTGTGGAAGTAGGACGCGCCTTGTTCATGCTTGCCCTCGTTATACCGATAATGCTCTCGCTGAATGTCAGGTTGACGCTGGTATCGTTGGCAGTAGTTCCCTTCCTGTTCGGTTTTTCAATGCTATTCTTCAAACAGGTGAAGAAGAATTTCAAGTATTCGGATGAAGCGGAGGGGGCAATGTCGGCTGTATTACAGGAAAACCTGTCAGGCATTCGTGTTGTTAAGGCTTTTCACCGACAGGAGTTCGAAACCGAAAAGTTCGATATAAAAAACATTGATTACCGAAAGAAAACTTTCCGGCTGATTGAACTGTTTGCCTGGTACTGGAGTGTCTCCGATTTACTGGCTTTGTTCCAGATAGCCGCTGTGATTATCTTCGGTGCCTTGTGGGCAACCCTCGGTAAAATCTCGATTGGCACGCTTGTTGTTTTTATAACTTACGTAGGCAATATGCTTTGGCCTGTACGGCAAATGGGACGTGTGTTAACCGATATGGGCAAATCCATTGTCGCTATGGACAGGATTGAAGAGATATTCGCGGTGGAACCGGAGCGACTTAGAGGTGAAGGAAAGAATCCGCCAAAACTGAACGGAGAGATAACATTTGAGAATGTCAGCTTCGCCTATGATGAAAACGAAGCGGAAATTCTGTCAGACATCTCGTTCAAAATAGCTCAGGGTGAGACTCTTGCTATTCTTGGACCCACTGGCGCGGGGAAATCCACGCTGGTAAATCTGTTGCCTCGATTGTATGACGTAACAAGAGGACGCATCTTAATTGATGGTATCGATATAACAACGATGAACAAGGAATTTCTGCGGCAACAGGTAAGCATGGTGTTGCAGGAGCCTTTCCTTTACTCACGTTCGCTGAAAGAAAATGTTCGCATGGCATTTCCCAATGCTGAGGAAGAAATTCTGCACGAAGCAACTCGAGTTGCTTCTATCCACGATG
>JAIOTM010000322.1 GCA_021106755.1 Candidatus Cloacimonadota bacterium
ATAGCGGTGTTTCGTGGCAAGCTTAATTAGGAATCTTTATACTAGTTCTACCGAAAGCACTATATCCCAATGTATAGCAGAAATGTTTTGAAAACTAAAATTACCAGCATAGTCAATTTCAACCTTAGAACCATCTACCCAATCATTATCTGAAATATCCCAAAGTTGTACAAATCCAATAACAGGCGTAAAACAACTTGAATAATCATCATTTATGTGATCTTCATACTCAATGTTACCTTGCAGATTGAATTGCGATATCGTTTCAACCCACGTGTCACCTATTACATCGGTTGCATGATGCCAACTAATTAGTCCCAACATTCCGCTGATGTTTCCCACATTTATTCTAATTAGATTGGGAGGAATAAACTCAAGTCCACCATTATTAATAGAACCATCAGCAGGATAGAAAGGTGGAGTCGTTAGGTTTTCATCACCTTGTCTAACTTCAAAATGATCAAATTGATGACCACCTAAATCAACTTCAAACTCCACTACTGCCCCGACAAGTATCTGCATAATATCTCTGTTTCCAGAAAGCTTGGGGATACTGATTTTATTGAACTTCGGTGGGCTGTCTTCCAGAACTCTTGGTGGGTTGTGTTTATCATCTGGTGTAAAGTGTCTTTTTTCTATCTCTGCTCTCCTCTCCACTATTGTGGGTGATACAATTCTAAATGCTTCTGATAAGACAAATGGCGCAGTTCTAATATCCTCAATTGGGATTCGTTCTCTTTTACTCAGCCTTTCAGCATGAGCCTTATTCTCATCTGTTATTTCAAAACACGTGAAAGAAAGAGATATTTGCATTTTCTTTTGTACTTTGATTTTAAGATAACCTGTCATAACATCGTCACCGGATAACAGCATTCTGTGCGGTCCATTATCTTCTTCAAAAATCATACTACATTTTTCTTTCCTAAGTCTTTCCTTTTGTAATTGTTCACTAAGTAAGGTTCTATAAGCAACCAAAAGGATTTGCCGCTCAGGATAATATGAATGATTGTTTTTGTTTACTCGTGCGGTATACTCAACTATTACCGTTTCCCCTGCCTCATAAAAAATTTTATCAGGTGAATAAGTCCATTCAAACGCAACCAATGATTTTGAATCTGGTACAACAGGTCCTTGCCATCCTAATAATGAACACATTGAACATAGTAGTATCACGATTAGTAACGCGTTTTTGGCGGTAAATAAAGCTCTCATCTTGTCCTCCTGTTTTGTTGTTAAACGTTTGCCTTCAACTATACACAATCCCTATTTCAACTTACAATTAAATTTGATTTATTAGGCAGAATGATGTCAAGTTTTTTTTCTCAGCGATGATAAAAAGAGTAAGCTATTAAGTTCTCTGAAGAGGGAGTTATGTGCTCTCTATTGGCATTTATAACAGTTTCAAATGTCTCGATTACTTGTTATTTAAAATGTATTCGGCAATTATATCAGTATCAGAAATTGAGACTGCCTGTTGCTTCCCTGTTTCCATATTTCGTATGGTAACAGTACTTGCGGCTACTTCGTCTTCACCGATAATCAGTGTCCATGTGGCACCGCTTTTATCAGCACTTTTCATTTGAGCTTTGAACGAGATTTTATCGGGATTCCAGGTGAGAGCAATTCCTTGCTCTCGTAAACTTTGCATCAGTTTTATCGCTGGTT
The DNA here is from genome assembly GCA_021106755.1 of Candidatus Cloacimonadota bacterium. Taxonomy (GTDB): domain Bacteria; phylum Cloacimonadota; class Cloacimonadia; order Cloacimonadales; family JAIOQZ01; genus JAIOTM01. The sequence goes on from JAIOTM010000322.1 coordinate 1,666, forward strand.
CTTGTGCTACATCTCCCGCAACGATGAAATAGGCTTGCGGAAGCGGTTTTTTCCCAAACGAGCAACCTTCCTGCTCCATCACCATCATCAGACGCTCGAACCCACCAGCGAAACCAATGCCCGGCATTGGTTTTCCGCCCATTTGTTCAACAAGTTTGTTGTATCTGCCCCCACCCAGTAGAGTGTTTTGTGTGCCGAGGCTATCGGTAACAAATTCAAAGGCGGTATGCGTGTAATAGTCTAATCCCCGCACAATGCGCGGGTTTATTATAAAGGGAATATTCATCAGTTTTAAGTAACGTTGTACTAAATGAAAATGTTGCTGGTTGTCATCGGAGAGAAACTCCAGAATATTCGGAGCTTGAGCGGCAATTTCTTTGCATGTTGAAACTTTGCAGTCCAGCAACCGTTTAGGGTTTCGCTCTAATCTATTAAGACAGTCCTGACAGAGACTCTTCTTGTAAGGCGTAAAGTAGCTGATGAGGGCAGCATCGTAAACTGCTGAATCGGTGTCGTCACCCAGACTGTTTATTTGCAGTTCGAATCCTTTAAGTCCCAGCGTTTTCAGTAGTACCCAGCCGATTGAGATTACTTCGGCATCAATAAACGGGTGGTGACTGCCGATATTCTCTATTCCGTACTGGTAGAACTGACGGTAACGTCCTTTTTGAGGGCGGTCGTAACGAAACATTGGACCCATATACCACAACATTGCCAGACTTCCCTGCGAGGCGAGAGCGTTGTCCACTAAACTACGGACAACTCCGGCAGTACCTTCGGGACGCAAAGCAAAATTACGTCCCTTTTTATCCTGAAACTTATACATTTCTTTTTCAACAATGTCCGATGTATTGCCAACGCTACGCTCAAACAGCTCTGTTCGCTCGAAAATCGGGGTAGTTATCCGACGGTAGTTATATCGCTCGGCAATGTCCTTAAAAAGGGATTCTATATAGTTCCATTTATAGCTACTTTCGGGTAGTATATCAAAGGTTCCGCGTGGGATTGGATATTTCATAAAAGGCTCCAAAAAAGTGCGTGCACCCATAGTCGATACTTATTTCGTTGCAGTAACAGACAGTTAGCTCAAGTCAAGTTGACCTGCGGCACATCACGGGTTCTGCTTAATGCTGCTCCCTTCCGGGCCTGACATGGTTCGCAGTCCATAATTGCGCAGGGCTTGGCTCTCAACACCACTTATCAGTCACTACAGGAACATCAGCATTCTCGTACGGGAATTCAGCCCCGCTGTAGCGGATTGCGGGTACAGGGCACCGCTGGCTCCCCGCTTAGCACGCACAAAATTAGCTGTTTAAAGAGCAAAATTTAACAGTGAAGTGACTCTATTCTTTTTCGTTTTCAATTAGGTTGAGAGTGCGGTTTATAGCCTTCATGTCTTTTTCATTAAGTTCCGAATCGTCCGCGTCATCAAGTTCAAATTCGTCTTCTTCGCGCATCCAGTCGGGAGCAAAAATCGCCTCTTCATCGAAATCCCAGCCATCAACATTTTCCAGACCAAAACGTCGTAGTAGCGATTCTTCCCAGAGTGAGTAGAAAACGCGTTCGTTCTCAATCTTAAAAACAAGTACTGGCTGACTGAACTTGCGAAGCTCGTAATGCTCATCTTCGACCAGGTCGAAAAATTCTCTGATTTTTTGTCTGTCCTGTTCTGCATTCATCATAATTCAAACCTCATTAGAATTCGTATTCAACCGCAAGCGAGAATTCGTTCTTCAGGTAGTTTTTGTAACGTTCAAAATCGAAGGCATCACTACCTGAAGGTTCATAATCGGAACTTGCTTTCCGGTACTGGTGCATATAATCGAAATCAATAACAATATCCTTGAAAAAATAGAATTTGCATCCTACATTGAGAGTGTATTTCTTGTCGGTTCGACCATTGTGGAGCTTGTCTTGCAAGTCTGTCTGGAAATGCTTTTCTTCGATAGCGAAAGAGAGTCGCGGTTTGATATACTTCCGTCGAAAGACTTCCACTTTCTTGTTAATAAAGGATATGTTGTAATGATTTGCCTGATTAGTATAATCGCGGGAATCGTATTTATCCAATAATGGGTCATCGCACTTGTAATCCGAATAACGATAGAAGAGCTTCAGGTAAAAGGTGCGAAATGAATGCCGCCAGCCCACGCCAAAGGTTAGCTGGTCGCCATCATAATGAGTCCAGTATTCGTTATAGAAATACTGTTCGTATTTGGCATCTATATATACCCAGTCTTTGCGGAATATCTTGTAATCGCCAGAAAGCTTGTACATATTCTTATCGTATTCGTATTTCTGTAAACCGAAAGGGTCAACATCGTACATGCGGGTATAGTTTCCGGGATAATAGCCGTACATAAGGCTTATATCCAGCTTACCAAAATCGGATTTCATACCGCCTGAAGTGCTGTACTTTGTTCTATCGCTGTTTTGAGTGTATAAATCGTATTTTCCGCTGATAAACGGAGTCAGTTTCAATTTTTTCGAGAGCTTGAATTGATACTCCATCCGCAAGGAGGGTGAGATGATAAAATCGTCAGTGGTGACGATGAAGTCGAAATCCGGGTCACCATTCTCGAATTCTTCCAGATCGTAATCCGACAGCTCGAAAGTGTTGTTGTCAAAAATGAATTTCATCTCAGGTGTAACTGATAATTGTGCCGATAGCATGACTGTTGCTACCAGTATGGCGAAAACTAATAATGTTGCTTTCATTTCAGGCTCCGGATGTGGCTATAATTCCAGGTCGTGATCAACTATGTTGCTGGTGAAGTGCCTGTCTTTCCTATCGAACATTACAACAACGAAAATGGCAACTAACAGGATAAGTAGTCCAATAGCGGCAAAAGTCTGATTGACCCGCTTTATCTCGTAAACTTGTCCTTCACCGAGAGGCTTGAAGTTCTCTGCTTCTATAGAAAGATTGTAATCCAACGCCAATTTCTCGGTATTGTTGATGTGAATAACGGGAACCCAGTTGGCGAACTCCATCATCACGCCCTCAATTTCAAATTCGAGTTCGTTAAGGGATGTATTGAGTCCGGTTTTGAGCTTCGTTGTATTTACGAGGTGTCCGATATTGGCAAATCCCGCACCTATATTGATAAACAGTTTGAAACGTTTTCCAGCAGGGATTTCCCGATTATAAGCGTCCATGCGTTTACGTATAAGAGAAGCCGGATTGTCAGTTTCACCTTTCAATGTGTTTGGGTTCAGATTGTTCCGGGTTATTGCTTTTTCCAGAGCCTGTTGGCGGGAGCGTCCCATTCCCGTAGCAATATCCCAGTTACCACCCATAGACGCGTAACTGCTTCGGAAACTTATAGCTCCTTCTTGCTGGAGCACACTTTCCATATCTAACCAGGTAAAATCGTTTCTGTTAGCACCATACTCAGCCGAACCAACAGAAGAGATGACTACTGGTTTGAGCTTCATAGCTTCGCAAGCGGCATAAACAGCAAGATTGGTACCCGGAATCGCACCAGTTAAACCAATAGCGACATAATCCCCTGTCTTGATATCAGCTTGCTGGATTAAATCCACGATTACCGCTGCCATGTTTGGATTAAGTGCTGTAACTCGACGGGAGAGACTTCCATAGCTGGTAGTAACGAGGGAACTGTCTCGCTCGACTCCTATAATTCCAGTTTCCAGTTTATCAACATCAGTATTGATGACGTATCCCCGGGCAATTGATTCATCCTTAAGGATTTCCATATAGTGCCGCATGTTGTGTGCGGCTGTCAGTTTGATTTCGTCTTTTACAGTGCTGGATTTGCTCTGCGCGAAATAGAAAATCAACATCGCGAGAAGACCAAGTCCAATATACGACCAGTTGGAGCGCAGGGATGGTTTAAACATCAGAAAGACCTCCCCGGAAAGATAATTATCATAATCAGACGAACCATTACTGCGGCAAGTAGCATTACACACACGGTTTTAATTACGCCTTGCCGTTCGAACCAGTTGGCGATAAGTCCGGGAATGATAAATCCGATTGAGCGTAAGGGCGTGTCGCCAAAGGGAAACCACTGGAACGCTATATTGGAAATCCAGCCGAATATGAAGCCGATTAGAATACTCAGCACCATGCGGCGTTTTCCATAAACCAGAGTGAATTTTGAGATGAGCTTTATCATCATAAGTGTTGCCAGACTAACGAGTAGTGTCCCGATAATACGCTTGGGGTCGTGCAAATGCATTGCGATGTAACCTGGAACAATGATGCCTCCGGCTGAAGCACCTAACAATTCAGTGAATATGAGACTGATTAAAACACCCAGTCCTACTGCCGCTTCAATCACGCGACCCTCCCTCAGACAAATCTTTGAAATATTTCACAATCTGACCTCCATACTTGTTCTTACCGGC
>JAIOTM010000445.1 GCA_021106755.1 Candidatus Cloacimonadota bacterium
GATTGACAATATGAGGAAGAATTAGAATGACCATTCTAGTTCTTGGAGTAATACCATCACCTCTGACACCAATTATAGAAAATCATTGCTTAAATGTTATCGAGTGCGCTGATCCGATTAGCACTGAATATCTTCGAACACACTCTGTAGAATTCGCTGTCCGTTATCGATACCGGCATATAATTCAGAAAGCAGTAATTGATTGTCTGAATGGAAATATTATCAACTTGCACATTTCTCTTTTGCCTTGGAACCGTGGTGCAGACCCAAATTTATGGAGTTTTTTGGAAGATACACCAAAAGGTGTGAGTATACACTACATCGATGAGGGTATTGATACTGGCGATATTGTTGCCCAAAAAGAGTTGTTTTTCAATAACGATGCTGAAACATTAGCGTCAACATATAAAAAGCTTAACGTTGAAATACTAGAACTTTTTAAAATATACTGGGAACCAATTATAAACGGCACAATAGATAGAAAAAAGCAAACGCAGACCGGATCTTTTCACAAGATTTCAGATAAAGAGACATTTCAGTTCTTGATTGCTGATAAAGGTTGGAAAACACCAGTAGGAAATCTTGTAGGTAAAGCACTGGTCAATTCTGGAAAAAGAAAGTAGAATAGATGGAGATTACGATTAACGATAGAAAAGTCGGAAAGGGTCATCCAGTATATATTATCGCTGAAATGTCTGCTAATCAGTACCAGAATTTCAACCAGGCTGTAAAAATGATAGAAGCTGCCAAGGTAGCTGGCGCTGATGCTATAAAGCTTCAGACATATACACCGGATACTATAACAATCGACTGCGACAATGAGTATTTTCGAATCAAAGGTACTATTTGGGAGGGTAAGACACTTTATGAACTATATGGTGAGGCATACACACCTTGGGAATGGCAACCGAAGTTAAAACAAGTGGCAGATAAGCTTGGGTTGCATCTTTTTTCCTCACCTTTTGACCACACAGCGGTTGACTTTTTGGAGGACATGAACGTACCAGCATACAAAGTCGCTTCCTTTGAGCTTGTTGATCTTCCTTTATTACGTAAAATCGCTGAAACCGGCAAACCAATCATCATGTCTACCGGAATGGCTTCTTTAGCTGAAATTGACGAAGCTGTGCATACTGTCAGACATGCTGGTGCAACACAGATAGATCTTCTTAAATGTACAAGCGCTTATCCAGCGCAGCCGGAACAATCTAACTGGAGTACAATTCCTCACATAGCTCAGGCTTTTGGTGTGCCTGTGGGGGTGTCCGATCATACCATGGGCGCCTCTGTTGCTGTAGCTTCGGTAGCCCTTGGGGCTTGTATTGTTGAGAAACATTTTACACTGACTCGCGAAAATGCCGGTCCTGATAGTTCTTTCTCAATGGAACCAAAAGAATTCAAAGCAATGGTTAAAGATATCAGGACTGTTGAAAAAGCTATCGGCAAGATATCTTATGAAATCACGGAAAAACAAAAGGATAGCCGTGTTTTCAGGCGTTCTCTCTTTGTCGTCAAAGAAATCGCAAAGGGAGAGGTGTTCACTGAGGAGAATGTTCGCTCAATCCGCCCAGGACATGGCCTACATACCAGGTACTTAGAAGCTGTGCTGGGAAGAAACGCAAATGAGAATATCGAGAAAGGGACGCCACTTGGATGGGATTTAATTTGTTGAAGTTTTAAAAATTTGATTTCATTCTATTGACATCTATAATTTATGGCAAAGGAAATTTTATGAATTCCATACTCTGCACAACATCCTCATTCGGTATATTTGCAGCTCATGTGTTTGATATTTTAAAGGAAAAGGGTTTTCAGACTATAACAAACCCTTACAATCGTAAAATAACGGAAGACGAATTAATAGAGCTTTTAGATCAATATCACCCGATAGGCTTACTGGCCGGTACGGAACCGATTACTCGAGCAGTATTGGAACAGTCTAAAGATTACTTAAAGATAATATCTCGGGTAGGGGTTGGTTGGGATAATGTTGATCGAAAAACAGCAGGTGAACTTGGCATTCTGGTTTACCGCACTGAAGGGATACTTAATCAGGCTGTTGCAGAACTAACACTCGGCTTTATTCTTTCTTCATTGAGAAATATCGTACATCAGGATAAAGAAATTAGGCGCGGAATCTGGAAAAAGAAAATGGGCGGCTTGCTTACAGGTAAAACAGTAGGAATTATAGGCTTTGGTTCAATCGGCGAGCGGGTTGGCGAATTGTTAAATGCATTTGGGTCAAATGTTATTTTTTTTGATCCGGCACCTAAAAAATGTCCATGGGCTGAGTCTGTTTCTATCCATGAACTTCTTAAAAAAGCCGATGTGATTACTCTTCATACCAGTGGGACAAATCGGATCCTTGGAGAAAAAGAGATTTACAACTTGTGTAAAAAAGGCGTAATCATCGTTAACATGGCACGTGGTGGATTGATTGATGAAGAAGCTTTGTACAAAGCACTACAGGATGGACATGTGTCATACGCTTGTTTAGATGTGTTTGAAAATGAACCTTATAATGGGCATCTGATAGAGATTGAGAATGTAATTCTAACTCCTCATATAGGGTCATATGCCAGGGAGGCTCGTATTCAGATGGAAGAAATGGCTGTGGAAAATTTATTCCGTGGAATGGCGGTTTTGTCTTAGGCGAGCTTTGTTTATTTACATTGTAATTAATTAAGTCCAATGAAAAAAAAATCAAACTTTAATCAGATGCGTCCGAAAGGAATTTATGATAATGTCTTAAAACAAAGAGAATTAGATGGAATAGCTTTTTATGATAGGAATCACAAAAAATTTGTTGATATTAAATGCCCTGCCTGCGGATCCAGCGGCGATGAGTTATTTATTAAATATGGATTTAATCACAGGAAATGCAGCAACTGTGAAACAATTTACTGCTCCCCACGACCCACAGAAAAACTACTTTTAGAATATTATAATACATATGACGCCCCAAAAATGTGGACTGACTTGTTGCTTACAGCTGATGAAAAAAGAAAAAAAATCCAATACCATCCTCGGGCAATTGAAATTGTTAGACAATTGAAAAAAGAAGGCGCTCAAAGAGGTGTAGTAGCTCTATATATATGTTCAGTAGCAGGAACGTTTGCATTATGCCTTAAAGAAACTCGATTTTTCAGTGCAGTAATAGGTATGGATTTTATTTCAGTATCTAGCCTAAGACATAGAGAGATAGGACGTAGTGCTCATAAGTCCTTTCTTAAGCTTGATATTCTCCTGATTGAAGATATGTCTCTTAGTGTGTTGAACTCCAGCTGCGAAATAAAGGAGGTTATTGCATTGCCGCTTAGGTTTTCAAATGCTGACGGAGCGCCCTGCACGGTAATTGGATATGAAGAATAAAACATTCTTTTTTGATTTTGATGGCGTTCTTGCTGATTCCGTAGAAGTTAAAACAAAAGCTTTTGCAGAACTCTTCATTTCATATGGACCTGATATTCAAAAGCAAGTAATTGAACATCATCGCAAAAACGGTGGTATGACTCGGCAAGATAAGTTCAGACATTACTATAACAAGTTTTTGAAAAAACCACTGGATGACGAAGAGATGGAAAGTCTTTGTAGCAAGTTTTCCTCTCTTGTTGTTAACGGGGTTATAGCTACCCCGGAGATTCCCGGCGTATCCGATTTTCTAAAACTGTGGTATAGAAAAGTCTCCTGTTTTGTAGTTTCAGCCACTCCTGATGATGAAATTGAACTAATCGTAGAGAAAAGAGGCCTTGCTAAATTTTTCAGGGAGGTCTTAGGATCTTCATGTACAAAAAAAGAGAATTTAGAAAAATTGATAGCTAAATATGACATTATACCGAAAGAAAGCCTGTTTTTCGGTGATGCAGAAAGCGACTTCGAAGCAGCAAAGGCATGCGACATCCCTTTCATCGGAATCGTTCCAGGTCATGACGCCCCACTCTTAAAAACACAACCTTATATTAAATGGTATAATAATTTTATTGAAATAAAATCAGGAGACATTCATGGTTTCTAAAATTCGTGGAATATTAAATTCCGGTAAACCGACAATCGGTAGCTGGATGCAGTTATCCTGCTCTTCTGTTGCAGAAATCATGGGAAAGGCCGGATATGACTGGGTAGCAGTAGATTTAGAGCACGGCTCCTTTTCTGTTCAAATCTTGCCGGATATTTTCAGGGCGCTGGAAATAGGTGGAACGATTCCCTTTGCGAGAGTGTCTCATAGCCATCCCAAGGAAATCAAGCAGGCACTCGATTCCGGAGCGAAAGGGTTAATCCTTCCGATGATAGAAACTGGCGATCAATTGAAAAAATCGATTTCCTGGGCATTATATCCGCCAAAAGGAACAAGAGGAATCGGATACCACCGTGCAAATCTTTTTGGACAGTATTTTAATGAATACTTTAAATTTTCACAAGAAATATTAATCGTTGCACAGATAGAGCACGTACGTGCGGTTGAAAACCTTGATGATATACTTTCAGTTCAGGGCCTTGATGCAATTATGGTTGGGCCATATGATCTTTCAGGCTCTATGGATCTTACCGGGCAATTTGATCATCCGCACTTTAAAGAAGTTATGGATAAAATCTCATCCAAAAGCAATGAACATAAAATCCCAATGGGATTGCATGTAGTCCAACCTGAAAAAGACAGGCTTGCATCGGCCATAACCGATGGATATCAGTTCATTGCATATGGGACAGATGCTGTCTTTTTACATCATTCAGCAAAACGTTAAAAAAACAGGAAGTCGAAGTTAAAGCAATAGTACAAGGTAAATAATGAAAATAACAATTTTTGGCGGTTCAGGATTTTTAGGCTCACATGTTTCCGACAAGTTAAGTGATGCAGGATACGAAGTAACTATTTTCGATCTTAGATCATCCCCATGGCTTCGTAAAGATCAGAAAATGATAGTTGGAGATATATTAGACGAAAAAGCAGTGAAAAATGCAGTTGATGGCGCACAATTCGTTTTTAATTTTGCCGGCATTGCAGATATCGATAAAGCCAATACCCGTCCAGCTGATACTGTTCGTTATAATATTCTAGGCAATACCTTTATTCTCGAGGCTTGCTGTAAAGCTGGAGTAGAACGGTATGTTTTCGCCAGCTCTGTTTACGTGTATAGCAAGTCAGGTGGGTTCTACCGATGCAGCAAGCAGGCCTGCGAATCTTATATTGAGATTTTTTATGATAGTTATGGTTTGGACTATACAATTCTCCGTTACGGATCTCTTTATGGACCAAGAGCGGATAAAAAGAATGCGATATATCGTTTTGTCTAACAAGCTTTACGTGATAAAAAAATCAGCTATTTTGGAAGTAAGGAGGCTCTTCGTGAATATATTCATGTGGAAGACGCTGCATTATTTAGCGTTGAAGTGCTCAAGAACGATTACGCCAACCAGAGTATAATTTTGACTGGTCATCAACCGATGAAGGTGGGCAATCTTTTAAAGATGATAAGCGAAATGCTGAA
>JAIOTM010000226.1 GCA_021106755.1 Candidatus Cloacimonadota bacterium
CATCACCATGATAATCATTCCACTGGTCAAGCACTTCGCTTAATTGAGCGGCGTCTTCTAATGCTTTGGCAAGTTCCCCGGTCTCTTCGCTCTCGGTTTCAGGTGCCTCTGTTTCTTCGATTTTCTCGGTTTCTTCGGGTTCTTCATCCTGTAGTTCCAGAAGTGGATTAGTTACTAACTCCTGTTTAAGGTGTAACTCCAGTTCCAGAATCGGGAGCGATAACAAATGCAGGGATTGCAACATCTTGGGGCGTAACTCCAGTCGTTGCGACATGTTTTGTGATATAGACTGATAAATTCGTGCCATATACGTTACTCTTCCAAAAAGGGATTTATGAATCTATCGCCAAGGTAAACTTCTCTGGCTTTTTCGTTATTAACAAGTTCACGGGAGGTTCCTGAGAAAAGAATCTCTCCATTGAATATAATATAAGCTCGCTCGGTTATTTTCAAAGTTTCCGCCACATTATGGTCTGTAATAAGAATTCCGATGTCACGGTCTCTGAGTTTTTCTATCATATCCTGAATATCCGCGACCGCAAGCGGGTCAACTCCGGCAAACGGCTCATCCATCAGCATAAAGGATGGATTAGTCACAAGTGAACGGGTAATCTCCAGTTTTCGCCGTTCCCCGCCGGACAAAGTGTAAGCCTTCTGTCGGGCAAGTTTCGCAAGTCCAAGTTCTTCCAGGTATTCGGATAGACGTTTCTGCCGTTCTTTCTTACTGATTTTCAGCGTTTCAAGTATCGCCATTATATTTTGTTCAACTGTCAGTTTATGAAATATCGAAGGTGCCTGAGCTAAGTATCCGATTCCGAGTTGCGCTCGCTGGTACATAGGTTTGCGTGAAATCTCAGTATCGTTGAAAAAGACTTTACCTTCATTCGGCTTGGTCAATCCCAGAATCATGTAAAAAGTAGTGGATTTCCCGGCACCATTTGGTCCTAATATTCCAACAACTTCACCTTGTTCTATATCAAGACTTATCTGGTTAACGACACATCGCTTGCCGTAAATCTTCACAAGTTTTTCTACTCGTATCCTGTTTTTCATTATTGATAGTTTACCATATATTGACTATTTGTCAATTGTTTTTATCCTTAAATTTATAGTTGCCAGAGACTTTATTCTTCATAACCACCATATCGATTTTATTATCTTCATTCACAGTGATTATCATTTCCTTGCCGGACGCTTTGTTGACGAAAAAATCCTTTTTTTTGGATTCATCCTGTTGCATATACGAATCAACATTACCTGTAGCTGTTGCAAGCCGGATATAACCTGAATCGAAAAAATCAAATTCTATCAAATCGCTACTTACCCGGTTATCTTTTGGTTTTCCCTCCTCCGCTGTGAATTCAATATAGCATGAATCAATCAGTTCCGCCCTGATTATTTTGCGTTCTTTGAAATAAATATGAAACTCACTCGCTATCCCGTCCGCGAATTCTGAATAGAATTCCGGCTGACCAATAAAGAGAGCTTTTTCTTCATCCAGCATATAGATAAGAAAATCACTGCGGGTGTTGTAATCTGTAGAGCGGGTAAGTACATTGAATGAAGCGAGTAGTTTACGTTGCTGTTCAAAAAATTCTAACTTCCCTGCTTCGATATAAATAGAATCTTTTCCAACCGTGTAAAGCACTGGTTTTTTTATCATATAGCCGTATCCGGCTTCAATATCATACTCAACGTAGCCGCATTGGGCATGAAGATGGTCTTCTTCATTATAGAAGCGAACATCCCCTTCGCCTGTAATCCGTTTGTCCCGCCGAAAATAGTTCATAGTCGCGCACTCTATGGTTGTTTGTGTCGAATCGCTGTGGACTTGCTTCATCAGAACATCACCTACAGCGTGAAGTCGAGATGCCTGTTGCCAATATGTCGCGTGATTAGCAAAAAGCGTCAGAGTATCGTTATAAGCCTCGACATTTCCGCTGAAGATTAATTGTTGTACTTCGCGTCGATATTCGGCTTCATCGGCATAAACCTGCAACGTATCGTTATCGTTTACATATACGTTGCCTTGCAGGAAAGCTGTTTTTGGTTGTTGGCGCATTCGGGCGAAATCCGCTTTGAACTCCGTATCACCATAGAAGAAATGGACATTGCCAATCAGATTTGTTACAAATTCTCCAGCTTCTTTCACCACCCGTAGCGAATCAGAATGAATCAGATTATAGGGAGTTTTCTGTTGTTGGGCGAAAAGAAGTCCCATCATAACAAGAAAACTACAAATCAACATCTTCTTCATCAAGAAGCCCTTCAGCGGAGACATTTATCATCTCTATTTTCTCCAGATCAACATCTGTTTTCAGTTCGTATCCTGTCAGGGTTGTCCCGTCCCGAATCAGAATAACCTGCCCCTTGGCGACAATCTCTTCGGTGGAGCGGTCCCATGTCATAAAAGTGCTCTTCAAAAGACCATTTTCGCTCTTGATACGCACGTTGTGTCTGCCAATGAGAATATTGGAAACTTCATCCATTCTGGCTTTGTCGCAGGTGATTACACTTTTTACAGTGCCATCATCGTTGAAAGTCGTTATTTTAATAGTGTCTGCCAACACTAATTTCTTATCATACCAGCGATCAATATGCACAGCTTCAAGGATATACTCGATTAATTCCCCGTTCATAGATGTAACACGAACAGAATCGGACTGCTCATCCGGGAGACCAAGATCAATTGTCCCCATAGGCTGATTTTCCGGCGCGCCGCACGCGAAAAGTAGCAGTAGAAAGCTACCGAGCAGCAAGATTAGTAAGAAAGCGTTTAACCGCATCCTCATAAAGTCCTTGTTTTTTGAGTACTACTTCAATAAACTCGCGTACTGCACCTTTGCCGCCGGGGCGGGTGCAGATGTAATCAATCTCTTTAGCGAAATCGGGGAATATATCAGCGGGAGCGGCGGTGAGGGCAGCCTTCCGAATTACAGACATATCGTTCCAGTCATCACCCATATATGCGCATTCCGACCAGGACAATCCAAGTTTTTTCAGTAACTCTTCGGCGACTGTTAACTTGTTAGCCACTGCCTGATAGAGATGCTCAATTCCTACATCTGCACATCGTTGAGCCAGCAGTTGAGATTCTCTGCCTGTAATAACCGCTGGAATAATCCCAACTGTCTGCAATAAACGAAAGCCCAGTCCATCCTTCGCGGAAAAGGCTTTAGATTCTATTCTTCGGTTATCGTATATGATGCTACCATCGCTAAGAACACCGTCACAATCGAAAATCATTAGTTTAATTTCTTTCACTTAGTGTACCTTTCTCAGTTTGGAATCATTATTGCATATGGCAGACTGGTTCGTCAATGTTTTTTACGAAATAATGCAAACCAATAATTACAAAAAAACGATTGTATGCGAGATAACAGGTCAATCAAATCATTGACAAAAAGGACGATTACAGTTGTTTGACAGCCTCTTTCAGGAGAAGTAAATGATAGCAGAAACGCTTCTATATACAGCAGGTGCGACAGCAGGGGTACTTTCTTACGGTTTGCGTAAGAAAAGACCAGAAACATCGAATAAGTTGTTTTCTTTTTCGATTATAGTCGCCGCTCTCAACGAAGAAGCTAATATACCAGATTTATTAAACTCATTAGAGAAACTGGATTTTCCTCCTGATAGATTTGAAATTATCCTCGCGAACGACAGATCAACCGATGATACTTTCAGGCTTATGGAAGATTTTTGCTCAAAAGAAGAAAACAGAACAGCAATAAATATATCAAGCTCAAATGTAACTCATCCGGGGAAAAAAGTCGCGTTACAGGCAGCCGCAGATATAGCGAAACACGAGTTTCTGTTGATTACAGATGCTGATTGTGTTGTCCCCGCTAACTGGCTACATACTTTCAATAACTACATCACTCCAGCTATCGGCATGATAGTAGGATTTTCTCCCGAAATAAGTGGAACTCCTTTCCGTCAATTTTCACAGATGGCAAGTGCCGGAATA
>JAIOTM010000258.1 GCA_021106755.1 Candidatus Cloacimonadota bacterium
CTTCTACCTTTATCAAAAAGATTTGCCATTTGTCCTTGTGTCAACCAAACGGTTTCATCTTCAAGTTGTACTTGAAGCTTTGTTGAACCATCAGGAGCCGTATAAATGACTATTTCTGAATTTTGTCCCATCTTTTTCAACTTTCCTGAATCGGTTTTAAAATATCCGGATTTTATTCGGCAAAGACCTTGTCCCCCATTACTTGTCCCTGAAAGGATAGAAACGCGTAATTTCCACCCCGCTCCCTTTTCCAAAAAACTCGCCGGCTTTTTGTGACTGCTGAATTTTATGGTTATGCATTTTTCTCTTCAAATCAATATGCTACTCGACACAAGTGTTAATCAATTGCTCCCCAAACGGGGTTGGGAAAAGCCATCTGGAAATCTTGTTTTTGACTGAAGGCCCATAAACGCCATACCTGTCATCACATTCTGGAACATATTGAGAACCAGTTTCAAAAGCAGTATCGAGTATTTTAAGTCTTAAAAGGTTGTCTAAGTAAATGTCAGAGTTGTTAGGATTAACAGCACCAGACAACTTACATATTTCATGAAAATGGTCACTAATGTATAAAGATTTTTCAATTGCAATATTCTGCCCGTCTGTAACTTCATCACATTCTTTATACCACTCAGGATTGTCTGAAAAGTATTTCAATACTTTTGCTTCATCAGGGGACAATTGCTTCAAAATTTGTACAAAAGAAGGATGTACGTTATGCGCAATTTCTGAGTTCATTGCTGCGGCTAAAAGGTTGGCATACATCTCTTTTAATTCTCTTTCGTTTTTGACGAAATGCAATTCAAATAAAGTAGGACCTGCGATGACCATAGGAGGCGTCTGAATGTTTTGAGGTAAGACTTTTGATAATTTCCTTGTGAGTTTAACAGCCAACCATTCTTTAATTTTATCATAACCCCAAGTTGCTCCTTCTAAAGGAGCTAAAGCAATTGATACCGTTCTTGCAACAGTAAGTAGATTTTTTCCGAGTTCTCTTGATGCTGGCTGAAGAAGATCTCTGTATAATTCTGGTACAACCGTACTAAGTACTAATGCCTTTATAGTTTGAACTATTATTTTTTCATTTTCATCCATAGTTTCTAAATGTTCCGTTTTTCGCTACATAACACAGTTTTGAGGCGCGGCTTCGATGATGTTGGTTTATCGATGATAGTGCCATGAACCTTTGAAATTTGAATCCATCGAGCGCGATAACCGTCACCTCCAAATATTCGTTAGCGACCATACTGTAGTCTTCGGACAGAATCCTTGATCCGCCACATGCTAGTCACCCGATTCTCCTATTTTAAAGTACCATATGGGGATCGCTATTAGAACAATGATTAGGCCAGCAATTCCGAGCGCAACAAGCGGAGTCAGTTCAGGGCTGAGACCAGGCCAAGCGGCGACCAGATTGGGCTTAATAGCAAAGTCGGCCAATCCGGCAGTGCCAACTATCCCAAAAACAAAGGAGAGCCAACGATCCGATCGGATCCGGCGCTTATCAGATCTATATCGAAGCTCGTCAAGGTACCATCGTGCCGCTTCCTTGGCGGGAGCCACCAGCTTCGCCGTACCTATCACCTCCAAGAGATACGTCAGCGCATCAGAAATCTCCCCAGCTTGGCTACTATGGTGAGTCACATCGTGGAAAGAGGACAGGATTTCATAGGCTTCCATCAGGTGGTTATCAGATGGTGGAGATTGGGCAATTGCACATGCGCGTGCGGTCTGCATGTTGTGGTATTCAATGTGCTCGGAACGCGCTTGATGTTCCAAAAGAACAGCACGCGTTACAGACTCATCCCAAGCGTTGGCAGGCGCCCCATGTGGAAGCAGCCATGTCCAGAGGAGCAATGCCCGATTACCATGAAAGCAGTAATCTCCAAAGGGACGTAAGTCTGGAGGAAGATCTGGTGGATTGTCCATGGCTGTTGACCGCATGAGTATTCGTGATAATGATGGTGCGAGAGTGCTCAACAGATCATCCTTGGTCGCTGGTTGCCCACGGAAACGCATAAGAGTAATAGAAGGTCGACCTTGCCACAAGTATACAGACCGCGCCTTGAGCTTCCGTTGTTCTCGACCAAGCACGAGTAGCGCGCTCAACGTATTGAAATACTCAGACCGGCATAAATCTAGTGTCGATTCCCACGAGTCTTGCTCCTTAGAACCAGCAATCTGGTGAAGGGTCCAATGTTCATTGCCAATTTCAAACTGCCGTCCTTGCTTGCCGAGGTCTTTGTTTAGTAGGGCTCGGCTTTCCATTCGCATTTTCCGCAATATTTTATTGACCTTGCGGCCACCAAGCGGATTCCCAGCTATGGATATCTTGTCTTGGAACGCTACTGGCATTATCGTTTCTGCATCAAGTCGTTGAATCCGAGAATCGACCCATATGGAGCTAAAATAATACTGGTAAAGATTTACGACGTTCGATACAAAGTAATCCTCCTCAACGCCATCCCAAGTAGTATCTAGCTGAAAGCTCAAGATGGCAATTCCATTTGCGAATAATTTGATTGACGTGAAAAGAGGCAACTGCAATTCATCCGACTCCAACACTATCGGCGGAAAGATAGCCCGGAGGTAGGGCGAAATTTGTCTCGGCTCAGGGCCCTCAATTCGATTTTCATGAAATGACACCTCGGTTGATAGGATAATCTCGGTTGCAACAGCAGCAGGGACTTTTGAGTCGAATTGAATCTTCCAGCCCGAATCCCATTGCCGACCCTGCGGTTGCATCAATTCTATCTGAACCTCCCCGTCCGCGTCGGTATAGAGGAATTTGAGGTCAGAAAAAAACACAGCTTTCGCAATCCCTAATTCCAGGAGCTTTTTTGCCGTCCCAACGAGGTCGATCGATGTCGCTTCGAACCCTATCGCGTAGTTATAGAACACATTGGCTTGGTCAATCCGGAGAGGAATCTTCTTGCCTACCGGTCCTGGGCTTGTCTCCATTTTGTTAAGACTCCTCTTCTGTTTATTTCGATGCAACAACTCGCTAACGAATAAGGATAGATTGTGGTTCGCTTCGCTCTCACAATCTATCCTTACTCGTTAGGAGTACCACCTCTTTTCCTATACAGGTGTTTGAACTTTTCTTCATCAATGTGGGGATAAATTCTATTTCTGAAAACAAAAAACCAATCATCCTTCGGCAAGATTTTCGGAAACATAACATCCGGGTCAAAAAGAGACGATTGGGTGGTTGTTGGCCGATACATTGTCAATGCTCCTATATCGAGTTGTTTTCTTACATAATCAACAACTTATATAACATATCGCCAACTACTTGTCAAGACATTATTTGATCTTATTTCATTTATTTTTAATGGGTTATGTAATATTTCGGAGATCAGAACTTGAATACAATAAATCAACAGAGTCATCTATTACACAATATTGGAATCACAGATGACTAACCGACAAAATA
>JAIOTM010000118.1 GCA_021106755.1 Candidatus Cloacimonadota bacterium
CTTCTGATAGCTTTTTTTAAATTGTATTCCTGGATGTATTTCAATATTGAGGATTTTATAAGTTCCTCTTTATTAGTTGATGTTTCCTTTGAAATCTCTTGTAGCCTTTTGAGATAATCATCCTGGACAGGCTGTCCCAAAACCCCCATGTCCATCGTTTTTCATATCGAGCTTGCGGGCGGCACCTTCGGATAAATCCACATCTCTGCCAGCGATAAATGGTCCTCTATCGTTTACGGTGACGGTTATGGTTTTGCCGTTGTCTTCGTTCTCAAGCAGTAGTTTAGTTCCAAAAGCGTATTCTTTATGAGCGCAGGTCATGGCGTTTTTATCAAATATCTCACCGGAAGAAGTAGCTCTTCCATGAAACTTGCCACCATACCACGAGGCAGTAACATAAAAATATTCTCCGGTAACTGTTGTTTCAGTTCCGACGGAAGGTCGGGAAGCGGAAGCAGATTCTCCGGTAACATATATCGGATTAACCGTGCAACCTGCCATAGCAAGGAGCAATAATCCCGTGATGAGAATATATAAAATCTTTATCATTTATAAAACCATTCCTATTGAAGTTATTGATAAAAGATTGTGAAGTAATTGAAAATATGCCAAACTTTGTCAACAATTTTACTTTTCCAATTGACAACCAATCCAGTCGGATAATAATTATTTCACTAAAAATATTTCATAGTAAACAGGAGTAATAGATGAAAAAAATTGGCATTGATTTCCCCGCGACACCCCGTAAAACAGCTCTCGACAGAGTCGAACAGTGGTATCAGGAACTACTTGCTGAACGTCTTGGAAGACCACTTGAGCCTATCAAACGCAGTAATTTCGGACAATACGATATGGCAGTACATTATCTGACATCTGTACTGGAAGAAGCGGCGGCTGTAAATAAAGTTGCTATTTTCAACATCGACCACATGGCTCAAATCCAGTTCGCGGGAAAAGACGCGGCAACCTTGCTCAATCGGGTTCTTCCGGCAGATATAGCATCCATGAAGATTGGTCAGTGCAAATATACTCTGTTGCTTAACGAAAGCGGCGGTGTTCAGGACGATTTAATCGTTATGAAACTTGCGGAAGATAACTTTATTCTGGTGATAAATGCCGGACACGACATAACTGGCACAGACCACGGGCATACAGTCGAGCTTGTCGCTGACGCGGATTTAATAATTCGACACGCGAAAGAGGGTGAAGATATTCAAGTGAAAGACTTATCTGATGAACTCGTGAAAATCGATGTTCAGGGACCGCTATCTTTCAGATTATTAAAAGATTTGTATGGCAAAGAAGTACTTGCAAATCGCCGTAAACCGGAGAAGAATATGCCGTTCTTTAACTTCAACGAGTTCAGGCACGAAGGCAACGACTACATAATTAGCCGTACTGGTTATACTAACCGCTGGGGCTGGGAGTTGTATATTCCTGTAGTTGCTGGTGAAACTCAGTTCAGGAGAATAGTTACAAAGGCTCTTGAATTAGGTGGATTACTCGTAGGTCTGGGTGGTCGCGATGAAAACCGGATATCTGCCGGCAATGTTGGTCTTCCTCTGATGGGACAGGAATATACTCCTGCTTTTACCCCTACTAACGCGCCCCTGTTTGCTGCCGCGATAGACCTGAGCAAAAACAATTTCGTAGGAAGAGAAGCACTGCTCAATGATAAAACCGATAAGCGGATGATACTGTTTATCTCCGAAGGAAACGTGGTTGACAGAGGTGTTTACCTTGAAGGGAAAAGAATTGGCGTGGTTGCGTCTGGAATCATCTCTCCAAATGTTCCGCTTGAAAAACGATTGTTTATCTGCTCTAAACGTAAGTCGGTTAATATTGAAAACGGTACAGCCGGAATAGGACTTGCCTGGTTAGAACACAATCCCTATAATACAGACGCGGAAGGCAAAGATATTATCGCCATAGATGGTGAAGCTATACGGATTCCAGTTGAATTCTACCGGGAAGACGAGGATGGAAAGCAAAAAGGGAAACCTATTCTCGGCTTCATTTCGGCTGACGGGATTAATCCGGCAACAGCTCCCCGCCCCTTGAAGCATATCGCGAATCTTTAGAGTAAATCTTCAGAGAGAAGCTACTCAGGTGGTTTTTTTACATGGTCTGTAGAGCCGTATTTCTCTTTTATGAGTTGCAATATTTTGCTACGTAAAAGAGATAGTGAAGTGGAGAATGGTCCTGCCTGTTTGGCGTTTTCCATTACATTGTAAGCTTCTAAGAGTTGATTCCGCGTAAGATAAATGTTTATCAGGTCTAAGTAAGTGGAAACATTGAACGGTTCAAGCATAATGCTTGAGAGTAGCAATGTTACAGCCTGATCGTACTTACCAATTCTGGATGCGGCTATTCCATAAGCTCTTTGAGAATTAGCTGATTTGTATTTCAATTTATCCGCTTTCTGAAACTCAATATATGCCGTAAGCCACTGCTTGAGGTAGCTGTAGGCTACTCCGCGGAGAAAGTGTAGCTTTCCCCGCTTACCGAACTTCTTCTCTGTCATATCCATGTGCATGATAGCAATATCGTATTCTTTCCGGCTCAGGTGTTGCTCAATCAGGAAAAAATAGGGAAGCTCGGAATCTGGTTGCATTTCAATAAGGGAATCCAGAAGAGCCACAGTTTTATCTATTTTTCCTAATTTTGCCAGAGTAATTGCCTTATTGTACATAGCTTCAGGAAATGGGTCAACAATCTTATCGTAGTAATAAAGCCCGATATTCAGTTCATTCAGAGAGAGATAGCAGTTTGCAATCCTGAAAAACAGGCTATCACTGTCTGGATTAAGCTCAATGGATTTCTGGTAGTAGTCGATTGCTTTTTTATATAGTTTTTTCGAAGTATAAACAACCGCGATTTCTTCCAGCAGTGCTTGCTCGCCCGGATAGATTGGCAGAGCACTTTCCAACGTCTTCAATGCTTTCAGCCAGTTGGTTTTCCGCTCGAACTTGGATTGCCAGATTATATTTTGCAGTTTATCCATAAAGTTCTGATTGCCTCAAGGATTTCATCAGAGTCCAGCGATGAATTAATCAGTCTCCGCACCGCTGCACCACCCGTCATACCTTTTGTGTATGCCGCGAGATGACCACGCATCTCTTTCAATCCTCTTATAGCTCCTTTATCCTCTATCGAAAGGCGTAAATGCGCCTCAACATCTTCTATCTTTCTATAATAATTAAGCGATTTCGGGTGAGATGTCAAGAGAAAATCTCTTATCTGTCCAAATAACCACGGATTTCCTACGCTTCCCCGCCCAATCATAACTGAGTCACAGTTTGTTTCTTCTATCATTCGTCTCGCTGAATCCAAATTTGTTATGTCGCCGTTGCCAACAACTGGCACATCAACTTTCAGGCAAATGTCTTTAATCAGCGACCAGTCGCTACTGCCCCCGTACATCTGCGATCTGGTGCGGGGATGAACAACAATAATGTCCGCTCCCGCTTCAGCTATCTGCAAAGCAAACTCCGCCGCATTAATCCGCTCTTTATCCCACCCCGACCGAATCTTTACCGATAACGGCATATCGCCCAATTCGCTCTTAACAGCCCGAACAATTTCGATAGCTGTGTCCGGTGCGCGCATTAAAGCGGAACCCGCTCCCCGCTTCACCACTTTGTTAACCGGACAACCCATATTAATATCAATGAAATCAGGCTTTTCCTTTAACACAACTCCCACAGCTCTTCTCATTATTTCAGGATCGGAGCCAAACAACTGGATACCAAAAGGGCGTTGAGCCTTGGTGAATCTGGCATACTCAAGACTTTTTTCGCGATTGAAGATTAACCCGTCGGCACTAACCATCTCACTTACAATTACTCCGACTCCGCACTTTTTGGCAATTTCCCGAAAAGCGAGGTCTGTGAAACCCGCCATTGGTGCCAGCCATATCTGGCGGTCAGTTAATTGTCGCGCGTTCATTATTAGCCCATTTTGTGCTGTTGGAGTTTGAAAAGAGTGGTAAAGATATGTAGGCTGAAGGATTTAAAAATTTCTTCCCATATTTAAAAATATTCAGAAGCAAATTTTTCAGTTC
>JAIOTM010000109.1 GCA_021106755.1 Candidatus Cloacimonadota bacterium
ATCAGCAATGTTTTCAGGCTGAGTTGGAAGTCTTTCTTAAGCGTTCCGATAACCTTATTCATCATAACCTCCTAATTCAGCAACGAACAGGTCGGAGAGCGTTGGACGCGAAATTTGTGCTCCTTCAATTTCGGAGCCGGCTTTTACAAGTCCGTGTATCTGTCCAAGCGTAGTAGTAACAAGCCGCGGATTCAACTGCAAAAACTGCTCCCGCTTATCAACAGGTACGCTGATGGCTTGGTATTTATCCTTGAGAGACTCTACTTCTTCGTACAGGAGCAGTCTTCCTTCATGGATAAACATTATGTCCTGAAGAATATGCTCTACTTCTTCCACCTGATGAGTGGAGATAACGATAGTTTTATTTTCGTCATAGAACTCGCCGAGAATAGTATTGAAAAATTCCTTACGGAAAACTATATCCAGACCGAGGGTTGGTTCATCAAGGAGCAGAAGCTCAACATCAAGAGAAAGCGTCAGAAGCAGATAAAGCTTGGTTTTCATCCCTTTTGAAAGACTTTTTACTTTCATGGCGGGGTCCAGCTTGCTTTTTACAAGCAGGTTGGTTGCGGTTGATTCCTTCCACGAAGCATTTATAGACGCCACATAATCCATGGTCTGTTTAATCGTAAGACGATCATCAAGTCCATTTACATCGGGGATAAACGCGACTTTGTTGAAGATTTTGTGGTCGCTGTGATGCAGTTTTTCTCCACTATAAAGGATTTCTCCTTTGTAGTTGAGAAAACCCAGAATAGAGCGCATCAAGGTGGATTTACCAGCTCCATTTTTACCGAGTAATCCGATTATTCGACCACGGGGCATAGTAAGACTTACATCATCAAGTGCTTTCAGCTTACCATAATACTTGGTGAGATTCTTAATTTCCAGTAGATTCATTGATGCCTCCTTCGTGATACACAGCTTCAATTGTTGCAATAAGTTCCTTTTTTGATAATCCCAGCGTTTTTCCCTTGCGGATAGTCTGCCGGAGTTCGATATTGCGGTATGTATCTTCAAGCTTTTTGCGTAAAAGCTCTATAGCCTCTTTTTCGACAAAGAAACCAATTCCACGCTTTTTGTAGATTACGCCCTCTGTCTGAAGTTCGTTGAAAGCGTTAGCTACTGTTTGCGGATTCAGCTGATACTGCCGCGATAGTGTCCTGATACTCGGAAGCATTTCATCCGGCGTAACAGACCCGGACAAAATTGCCCGCTCGATTTCATCCCGTAACTGGAGATAAATCGGGATATTCTCCTTAAACTGTTTCATTGATACCTCCCTTGGTATCACCGTCTCTGTAATTTTTCAATAAAGACCATCATGGTGTCATGGTCTATCAGTACACCAACATACTAATCCGTCAAGCAAAAAATGCAAATTTCTTTTAGGGGGAATTGGGAAGAAAAGGGATAAGGTGTTAGAATATATGTGGATAAATGGGTGAGGATGGGGGGGTGTTTTAGGGGGGTTATCTAGGGATATCAAAAACCAATAGAGAAGCAAGAAGTTCACGGTTTTTATCAACCTTACTTTCAAGGACAAATCGAAATTTTGTTGAAGTTTGTATGAAACATAACAGCTCTTTAAAACTATTATAGACACAGGCATTACTAAAAAACAATAGAATAAATATGGTTCTTCTTCAACTAATGAATTGATGGTATAATGGAAGAAAATTATTGATGCTTACAAGCAAAATATGATAATTTTTTAAGTTGACAGAAGAATCTTACATATGCATGTTTACATTCATGTATTAGGATATAATAATCAGTATTAATAGGAAAGGTTTTGTTATGAAATTAAAGCTACGTATCATATTAGTTCTCTTTTTTATTGTACTAATTGGGCTTATTATACTACAATATAGAGTTAGTGAGAGAAATAGTAAGTTTGATGCTCTAGACTACATAAACGGATTTTCAACTTTGGCAATTGCGATATTGACAGTATTTTACGTTTGCACAACTTCAAATCAACTTGATATTATGTCGAAGCAATTAAATGAAATGAAAAAAGATAGAGAATTACAAAATCAACCTCTACCATGGTTACAAAATATACATATAGAAATTGAGGCTCCACGATTTTATTTTTTCCCTCCCAAAAACAGATATTGCTTTCAATCAAGATATTGGGCATTTATCAAAATTATAAATTTTTCAGAATGTCCTGCTATCTCAATAGATATATTTTGCAGAATCGTAATTAAATTGCATAATGGTGAAGAAGAAACACTTGTATCCCCTGCTAAAGGAATAGATGTTCTTGCCGGAAATGCAGAATATCCTCAAGTCGAAAGTAATAGAAAAAACAGTTTTCTTTTTGCTTCCGATTCAAAGGGCAGTTTATTCAATTTACTCAGGGATACACAAGAAATGCCTGAATTGCACGTTAACATTATGTACAAAAATGTTTTAGGTGGTTGTTTTATGATTGAAAAGAAATATTATTTATTGTATCCTAAAAATCACGAATCACTTATTAATCATTGGCATACAGATATTGTATCATTTCCAACAAAAGAGAAAAAGAGATTGGAAAACCTACTTTTTCTGAAGAAAGAAAATCCATCAAAAGAGCAAAAAGAATTTAATGAAATCAAGAATTCTTATAATTATACTGAAAAATCCATCTCAATACTTGCTATACCCATTGAAGGTGCGTTAAATGTAATGCCATTAAGTACAGAGGAATACGACAAAATTAAAAATCTAATTCCATATCAATATTTTAAAAAGAGTTGGGCTTAATCCATCTGAAAAATCAAAATATCTACGAAGCGAATCTGGCCGTATTGTTCGGAAAGACATAAAGGTTGAGACTCTAAGACATAGAGCGAAAAAAATGAACTAAGGAGGTTCAAATGGATAAGTTAGTAAATAAGATAGTAGCTCTTGGTGTACCGGGATTGGTTCTATTAATTGTTATAAGTACAACCGGCTATGTCGGTGCAGTAGCAATTACGGCAACATTGGCGTTGTTAGGAGGTCCTTTTGGTATGCTAGGTGGTTTAGCCGCACTGGGGTTTATGGTTTTAATTGCAAATGGGATATCTAAATTTGGATTTGAAAGAATCTTTATTGCTGTGGTGAAAAATCTGTATGATAAGGGGGAGTCTATTGAATCAATAAGAGATAAAATAAAGAAATATCCTCTGTCTAAGGAATTAAAGGCAACCTTACTTGCTACATTAGAGAAATATAGAAAGTAACAGTTTGAACGAAAGTCATTTGTGATTCAATACTACCGAACATACCGGAAAAGCATTGAGCTACTATAGTCGAACCTGAAAAATCGGATTTTGAGCTAAATTATTTTTAGATTCATTTCTGATAATTCAATGAAGCTGAGTTTTTTTAGTAAAACGGCGAAAAAGTACACATTTTTAAGCAACTTTTGCTGTAATTTGTTGAAAACAAAAAAAATAGAGGGACTGTAAAAAAGATTATGCAAACTCCCGAATAACAGCCTATAAAAGGTGAAATGAATCTGGTTGCAGAATCTGCTTGACAAAATAAAAATGAATACTCAAATTCTATTCTATAAGTTTCAGGGAGGTTAGATGTATTTACTTTTCTTGTTATTGCGACCTGCTATTCTGTGGATGATTTTGTATTATATAGTTGGAATTGATAGAGTTCCAAATTTTCGTCCATTTTTCTTAGTTTATCTGTTAGCTTCAGTTGGGACAGGATTTCTCACCATCAATTTTGGATGGTATGCACTGATTCCCAATTTTATTATTTTTGCAGGATTATTAACTCTGATTTACCAGATTGAATTCCTGAAAACATTGCTTTCCGTTGTTATATTCTTCTGTATCTCGGTTGGTATTGAGTTGATACTGAAAATCCTTGGGGTTAAACAGCTATGTTGAGTTACCAATCAGGCAACCAAGACTTGAAACGTCTGGTTTTGAGCGATTCAGTCGCTTCCGTTTGAACTCAATAATATCCGCATTATCAATCGAAATAAGGGTATTAGATGAGTCGTTTTTGTTAACTAATCGGAGTTGACCACTGGCAATTGAAACAATCGTCAGATTGTGAAGAAGCAGAGCGGCTTTTAGTACTTTCAGCTTTTCGATTGGCTCGTTGCCACCTTCATATAGTCCTTTTGGATAAATGTTTGCAGGGATTGCATTGCCTGAAAATGTAACCGACTTATGAGCAGAAGCAGTTGCGTATTCAAGGTCATCGTCATCTAACGAGAATGAGTAAGTGTTTCCTGCATGTGCAAAAACGTTTGAATATCCGCTGTAGTAAGGCATATAGGCACCTGCTATTTCATTTCTCCAGGCATTCATTTCATCCGAATGCGATACTCCATATTCGTCAGAAACTTCATCGATAAAGGCATTTTCATCTTCGACAAAACCAATGTTATTGTAGAAGCGGAATGTCTTTCCATAAACTCTGCATTTGACTGTCAAAGGAGGATTTGCAGAGTGTTTGTAAGCTCGTAGGTAAACTCGAAATTCAGGTATGACATCTTCTGAAAATCTATTGGAATAACGGAATCCGTAAACACAATACGGTGTTCCATAATAGCGGAATTTGCTCATTACATCATCTCGCCAGTTCAAAGTAAGTATATCCAAATCGGTTACTTGAACACTCTGCGGAGTATAGTTGAACCAGTTCATTGGAATTGTGATTTCATTGTTCAAGGCAAGCTCAACTCCCTGCGACATATAACGGAAGCAAAAATCAGCACTGTATCCTGAATGGAGAGAATAAAGCATCTTATCATCTTGGAACTTGGAAAACAATCTCAAGTAATCATAGCAAGTGAAGCTAACAATATCCGTTTTAGCATTATAGCTCACGAATGAAGTGTCGATAATCCCATGAAAGATTAGCTGATTGTTTTCATATAAACGAACCATAAAATGAGATATGTAACGGATAAACTCGTTATCACCAGAAAGAATATTTGTCTCAATCCAGTCGTCTTTAAAGCATTCAAAACCAACCCGTCTAGGTTCTTTCGCAAAGTAATTTGAACCGGCAATCTTATCAGCATTCATGCGGATGTTATCAAGACCATCAGTTAGAGCAATCGAGTGCAAAACAGAGTAGCTGAAACGGTCTACAAAATCAACTCGGTAAATCATAAATCGCTCCGAATGATAGTGCCTTCATCGGATTTCTCACTCACTATTACAGGGTCAGCCAAACCAACAATTCCATTGGCAGAAATGTGATTGTGAACACTCATTTCCTTATCTCGCAGTTCAGATCTAAGCAGTTTATTCTCTGAAATCAAATCGTCCATTTTACCTATTAATAAGGAAAGACTATTACCTGATTGAACAAGTCCACCTGAAGCAAAACTGCTACCAGCAGTTACCGGTACTGGAATATTTGGAACAGCCATCTTCGATAGGGTATTTCTAACTGTTTCTAGAGGTGCATAGTTTATGAAATGAAAGAACTTGGAGCCAAGCTCTCTAACTCTCTGCTTCCGAGTGATATACTCATCACCTTCAGCTTCTATAATGATACCCCCACCCGAATGACTTGCTCCGACCAGAAGCCCACCTTGAGCCGCTTCCTGGTACTTTTGCTTGGAAATCATGCTCACATTTGCCATGCCTGCTGCAATCGCTACTGCTGCAGCCGCTACAATAGCAAACCCGGGTCCTATCACAGATAGTCCGACCATCGATTTGTATGCTCCAACTGCCGATGAATAAGTATCGACCATTGCCTGAGCCATCGCCATTGCTTTCCATGTTTTGAATCCTTTCTTGCCAAATGCTTGAGCAGCTCTTGCAATGTTACCGAACATACCGGAAAAGCCTGTTTATTCAAAGCTCTCTGACGAATAGCCATGTTGGCAACAATATTGCTTAACTAATCATTTAAAAAGTGATTAATTATGCTGTCATAATTCTTATAATTCGGATCTTTCTCTGGATCATATTTCATGGAGCTAAAGCTACATGAACCCAAAAATTGTATTACTCCAGCTCGGTCTGTGATTATTACCCGCGGAAAGGTATCGCCAAAAAGCTCAGTTAATTCTGAATTATTAGCTAGTGTAGGAAATTTTGCTTTTAACGGGCTATTATCAAAATATTTCATTTCTTTTAATTGCTCTGTTAAATCTTCCTTGTCAATTGTTGTAAGTGCTAAGAATTCAAAATTATCATTATCCTTATATTTTTCCCATATTCTATTAATAGCTGGAATACCTACAATAGCACCACCACAGCCCGGAGTCCACCAGAAAATAAAGGTCATCTTATCTAAACCATTTTTATGATATTTAAATTCAGGAAGAATACAATTCTTTGCAACTCTTATTTCACGATTTGTTTTTTCAATTTCCAAATTAAATCCATCAGAAGATATGTTTGAAATTTTATACAGATTATTATTTATTTCAAAGATATCACTCACTCCATATTTTTCATCAGTAATAGAAGAAAAATCATATACATCATTTTGATTTTTATCTATATAAAGTGAATAATTATTTTGTTTATTAAAATCCAAATCATTTGATTTCAAAACTATCTTATAACTTTCATTTGCAATGGTTACTTTTCCAACTCGAATATCTTCTCTTGAAATTTGCATATCTGATTCTGAAATAGAATATAAACTAAAAACAGCTGAGTGATTTTCAAAAAAATTGATAGTAATTCTTTTGGGAGATTTAAAACTATAACCAATCTTATCCTCAAAATTGAATGATTCTATTTTTTTTGTTTTGGTATTATAAATAAATACACGCTCACTATTTTCATTGGTTTTCTTAAATAGCAAAAAGCTATGCCCATCATAATCTAACTCACCAAAATACATAGATGTATCTGCACATGTAAACTCGTTTTTTATTTCATCAGTAACTTTTTTTATATTAAAATTAGTCGTCGTGCTTGTGCTATATTTTTCAAAATAGGAACAATTTTCTCTTAATTCATATTCTAGTTTAACATTTAATGATGATAAATACCCAAAACTAACTAAAAGAAACACTATTAAACAAAATCTCAATTCAAATCTCCTTTCTTTGGTGCTAATGCAATATCTTTGCACAAGCTGATTATGGACTAATTATGCAAACTTCCGGTGCTAATGTAAGTACCCCTGAAAACATTAGCATCTGCAAAATCAACCAGCACCGGAACAAGCTCCGCAACCTCAGCAGTAGTGAGCTAATAGCTTTCAGAGTCCGGCAGTCTCGCCTAAATCATCTACCTATCTTGAACAGGAAGTCTCCCCGATACAATGAACATCTATAATCGCTTAGACTTTTATACATTGGATGCGTATTCCAGAAACCGCTTATAAGTGATTTCCAATCCGGTTCTCAAGGTTGATTCTGGTTGCCAGCCAAGTTCCCTGATACGGGTAGAATCCATTAATTTACGAGGCATACCGTCTGGTTTGGAAGAATCCCAGGAAAATTTGCCTGTGTAGCCAATAATATCTTTCAGAAGAAGTGCCAATTCTTTTATCGACACATCGGTACCAGAGCCTATATTGATATGTTGTCCACCCTCATAGTTATTCATCAGGTAGATGAGACCATTAACAAGGTCGGAGACCAGCATGAATTCTCGCCGCGCGCTACCAGTACCCCACATAGGTATCGAAGCCGAATTTTCTATCTTGCCTTTATGAAGCTTCTTGATAAGGGCGGAAATTACGTGCGAGTTTTCATTGTTATAGTTGTCGCCTGGACCAAACAGGTTTGGTGGCATCGCGGCAATAAAGTTGCATCCATACTGCTTACAGTAATATTCGCATAGCTTTAGTCCAGCAATTTTTCCTATGGCATAACCTTCGTTTGTAGGCTCCAATGAACCAGTAAGAAGGTATTCTTCTTTCATGGGTTGCTCGGAAAGTCGGGGGTAGATACAACTGCTACCAAGGAAAATCAGCTTCTTAACCTGATTGATTCTGGCAGCTTCAATAATGTTTGCGCTTATAATCAGATTATCGTAGAGAAATTTTGCAGGATAGTTGATGTTAGCAAGAATTCCGCCTACCTGACCAGCGATTAGAAAGATGTACTCCGGCTTTTCTGTGGCAATGTAATCGAATGTGTCGGTTTGGTTTTTCAAGTCCAGATCAGGATAAGGCTTGTAGCAGATATTGCTGTATCCATGTGTTTTCAGAGCTTTCAGCAAAGAATCGCCAACCATCCCCTGATGTCCCGCGAGATAAATCTTACTGTCGCTATTCATAAAAGAAGTTCCTCACTACTGAGTAGATATAATCTACATCATCGGGAGTCATAGCCTGATGATTAGGTAAATAGAGACCGTTTTCATGGATTTTATCCGCGTTTTGTAAAGAAACAGTTGGAGGAGCACAATAATGGTTGTAGAATGGATGTCTGGCAAGATTGCCAGCTACAAGCAGTCGCGAATCTATACCGTTCTCCTTGAGGTGCTGGATAAATTTTTTGCGAATACCAGCACGCTTTAATACAATACCAAACGAGAAATTAGAACGGAATGCTTTGTTTGTATCTTCCAACTCCTGCACCTGAATTTCACTATCTAACTTTGAAAACTTTTCATAATAACGGAGGAAATTATTGATACGGATTTTGATAAAATCCTCAATTCGCTTGAGTTGCTCTAACCCGAATACAGCAGAAATCTCGGTTGGACGTACATTGAATCCCATATCCCAGAACATAAATCTGTAGTCATCGAAATCGTGTTGAGCTTTTATTTCCTTCTGGCTTTCTTCATCCATTTCCCGAATCCAGCCATGTGCTCTGGAAGCTTTTAATACTATATCATCCTGTTTATCCCGGCAGCAAATCATCCCACCTTCGATAGTGGACATATGATGAGCAAACATGAAGCTGAATGCTGATGCCTCGCCGAAGTTGCCAACTCTTTTGTTATCCCACATAGCACCGGTAGCTTCGCAACAATCTTCCAGAAGAACGAGATTATGTTCATTGCAGAATTTGACTAACTCGTCCATATTTGCCGGATTTCCAAGTAAATGAACAGCGAATACAGCTCTCGTTTTAGAAGTAAGAGCTTTTTGGCAAGACTCAATGCTGATATTGAATGAGGTGGGGGAGACATCCACAAGAACAGGTTTCAGCCCTAACTGAACAAACGGGAAGAGAGTTGTTGACCATGTTACCGCGGGAATCAATACTTCATCGCCTTTATTAAGACAGTACTGACCTCTTTTACTCAACAACAGGTTAGCAATCAGAAGATTTGCGGAACTGCCCGAATTGACCATTGTTGAATAATTCGCATTCTGCCAATTACTCCAGGCGTGTTGAAACTCTCTGGTTTTCTGCCCCATAACCACCATAGTACTGGCGAGAATTTCATTGACTGTTGCTACTTCTTCTTTTGAGTAAGTTGGGACTTGCAGTTTTATTTCTCTACCGCTCATAATCTTCTCCTGTTAAATGTCTGTAATCGGCATAAATCATTGTTTCCACGAGTTTTTTGAAAGTTATCTTTGGCTCCCAGCCCAATTCCCTTTTTGCTTTGGAGTAATCACCGATGAGAATATCGACTTCGGTTGGTCGGAAATAACGTGGATTAACATCAATAATCAGTTGCCCCGGCTTCAGGTTTTTTCTGGCAACAGCGGAATGCAGTTTTGTAACATAGCCTTTTTCGTCCACGCCTTCGCCCTGCCATTCAAATTCCACGCCGAGATGCCCGAACGAGTGTTCGCAAAACTCACGTACAGTATGGGTTTCGTTTGTAGCAAGAACATAATCTCCTGGTTTATCCTGTTGAAGTATTCTCCACATGCCTTCCACAAATTCGGGAGCGAATCCCCAGTCTCTTTTTGCACTGAGGTTACCAAGGCTGAGTAATTTCTGGCGTCCTAATACTATCATGTTAGCGGCAATAGTGATTTTCCGGGTAACAAAGGTTTTTCCCCGACGCGGGCTTTCGTGATTGAAAAGAATTCCGTTAGAAGCGAACAGATTGTATGCTTCCCTGTAGTTTACAATTAACCAGTAAGCATAGAGTTTAGCACAAGCATACGGACTGCGTGGATAGAAAGGTGTAGTTTCTGTCTGCGGAATTGCCTGAACCTTTCCATACAGTTCACTGGTCGAGGCTTGATAAATTTTTGTTTTCAAGTCTATTTCTTTTATCGCGTCTAGTAGTCTCAGACAGCCTATCGCGTCCACTTCCGCGGTATATTCGGGAATATCAAACGAAACTTTTACATGAGACTGGGCTGCCAGATTATATATCTCATCGGGTTGGACTTTTTCCAGAATCCGGTTGAGAATAGAGGAATCTGTAAGGTCTCCCCATGTGAGGAATAAGCGTTTGTTTAATAATTCCGGATCATTGAACAGATGATTAATTCTCTCTGTGGTAAATACCGATGCAGGACGAACGATAGCGTGTACCGAATATCCTTTCTGCAATAATAATTCTGCCAGATAAGAACCATCCTGACCTGTAATGCCAGTAATTAGTGCCGTTTTTTTCTTTTCCATTTTATTTCTCCTTAAACCCATTTTGTGCTGTCAAGGTTGATGGTAAACCATCCACTGCATAATGTGGGTTAAAACCTTCAGGATTTATTTTCTGCCAGTTCCAGGCATCTTGACAGATTTTATCTATGTTCATTTTTGCTTTCCAGCCAAGTACTGTAGCCGCTTTTTCTGCTTTGCATACCGAAGCCGGAACATCTCCTGGACGACGGCTGACAATTTCGTAAGGAAGTTTCCTGCCACATGCTTTTTCAACTGAGCGTAGAATCTGGAGAACACTCGCTCCCTCGCCACGACCTAAATTGAACACTTCGAATCCCTGATTGTCTGTTGCCCAGTCCAATGCCGCAAGATGTCCAAGAGCCAAATCGGTTACATGGAGATAATCGCGTATGCCTGTGCCGTCAGGCGTGTCGTAGTCATTTCCGTAAACAAAAACTTTTTCTCTGCGTCCAATCGCAACCTGGGTTACATAAGGAAGCAGATTGCCTGGTACGCCTAGCGGGTCTTCACCTAAGAAGCCACTTTCATGTGCACCGACAGGATTGAAGTATCTTAGTGCAATCGCGGTGAAATCCTTGTGTGCTATACAGAAATCATGTAACACAGCCTCATAATGAGATTTTGTGCGACCATAAGGGCTGACAGGATTGAGAGGTGTGTCTTCATCAAACGGGATATTTGGATTTTCCCCGTAAACGGTGGCGGAACTGCTGAAAATCATTGTTTTACAGCTACTTTTGTACATAGCCTGTAATATATTTATACCTGAAATCATATTGTTGCGATAATATGTAAGTGGTTCTGACAGGGATTCAGGAACAGATTTATACGCGGCAAAATGAATCACGGCATCCGGCTTAATCTTGCCAATGATACTGATAGTTGCCTGTTCATCTGTTAAATCCAGATGAATAAATTCTGCCTCTTTCCCGGCAATTTTGCACGCGGCATCAACAGCTTCCCGCTTTCCAATACTTAGATTATCAACCACTACTACTTCGTATCCGCTTTGCAGTAATTCGACAACTGTATGGCTACCAATAAATCCCGCTCCGCCAGTTACAAGTATTTTCATATATTTCAGACTCCATTACTTATTATAGCAAAGGCTTCTACGAACAAGGTGCTCGTCAAGTGTTTTTTTGGGTATCCCAGTGAAGAGATACGCTGTTTTATGCTAGTCCGCACTGAAAACGTGCTTCATTATCTGATGTTCATGTGCTTCCTGCAAGCTGACAATCCAATTGTTATATTTTACAAATTTGGTTCATTTTCCACCTTATACACAGGTTTGAATTATGGAAGACATTACAACCTATTCTACTATATAGCTGTATGTTAGTAAGCTTTATTTAACTTATTCTGCTGTTTTTTGAAGTCGTGGAACTGACTGTTTTAGAAAAAATGCAAAATATCTTAGCCCGTTTTTAGTTCCGTAAATGCCTGTAGAGTAACACCTTCGCAATAAAAGCAAGGGATGCTTATTATGTTCGCTTTATCCAGAGAAACTGTTAGCTTACAGAAAAAACTGGACACATAGTCTTTTGCACCAAATTAGTAATGAAGCTATAGTGCGGATAAAAATTTCGCAGTCGGAGAACAAGCATGAAGATAAAAAAATTTGTGGCTGCTAACCAATCGGCGGCTTTCAGTGAGATTAAGAAAGAGTTTGGCGATGACGCGATAATCCTTAACAGTAAAAGCTTTGAGGATGAGGATACTGGTCGTAAAATGGTCGAAGTAACGGCTGCTATCGACCAAAGTCAGGATCGAAAGATAATGTTCAAAAGTCCTCTGAATCAGGCGGTTCGTTCTTCGGGGAAACAACCGAAAGATACGGTTTCCTCGGTGCAGTACAGCAATCTGCAGAAAGAGGTGGACTACATCAGCGAGCGATTGGAATTGCTTATCGGTCATATCAAGTATGAAAACCTGCCTCATATTCCCAAACCTCTGCGGCAGTTAGTTAAAGACTTGATTAACAA
The DNA here is from genome assembly GCA_021106755.1 of Candidatus Cloacimonadota bacterium. GTDB lineage: Bacteria > Cloacimonadota > Cloacimonadia > Cloacimonadales > JAIOQZ01 > JAIOTM01. The sequence continues at coordinate 12,463 of JAIOTM010000109.1, forward strand.
CGGCGTGGCACCCTCGCTATCAAACTCAATGATAGAAGATTTATTAGTGAGTATGAAGGGCGAGGATTTCCTTAACTCCGAACTACTTGATGAAAAACTGCATAGTAAAATCAAGAATAAACTACAAATTGCCGGACCTCTCAAGTTCAACAAGGGTTGCCCAACGGTGATGGTGATTGTAGGACCCACCGGGGTTGGAAAAACTACTACGTTAGCCAAAATCGCGGCAATGTACAAATATACTCATTCCCGTGAAGTAGCCCTTATATCCATTGATACATATCGGATAGCAGCGATGGACCAGCTAAAGGCGTTCGCGGATATTGCCCGAATCCCATTTCATGCTGCTTACGATAACACAGACCTGCAGGAGATAGTAAAATCTCTGCAAGAGACAGACCTTATCCTGATAGACACGGCGGGAATCAATCCGCGCGATATGAAAAAGATGGTTGCTTTGAAGGAAACTATGCGTCTTGCCAAGGCAGACGAAATTCACCTCGCACTTAGCCTAACCACCGCGAGTAAGGATTTGCGTAATATTACAAAGAGTTTCAAAGCATTGTACTACAACGCGCTTATCTATACTAAGCTGGACGAAGCTGTTTCGTTTGGTGATATTCTCAATATGGCGGTTGAAAACGAAAAAGAGATTTCATTTATTACTAACGGACAGAATATTCCAGACGATATAGGATATGCCGACCGCAATGAACTGGCGATGTCAATTTTAAGAGGAAAATATGGAGTTCTATAACGAAGCAAAGCAACTTCAGGGGCTTGAAAAACGTCCTGCCGGAGCGAAACTCGCTAAACTGATAGCCA
>JAIOTM010000062.1 GCA_021106755.1 Candidatus Cloacimonadota bacterium
AACCAAATCTTCTTGAAAAAATGGGGGCATGCATGATAAACAAACGCTCTTGACAAAAACAAGTCAGGCTTATCATAGGCAAACCAGATGGAGAGTCGCTTGTTATGAAATACAGAGCTATAATCGTTACTATGTTTATCTTCGTTGCTTCTTATATTTGTGCATATCCGCTTGTGTATGATGCCCGATACACACCGCAAGGTGACTCAATTGTCTGTGAATACAAAGCCAGCAATATTCCTTCGGGAGCAACCATACAATTAGATATAGCACAGTCAGATGGAACTTTACTGTCGATAGGCAGGAAAGCAGTCGAGGGTGATATACACGATTTAGTGAGAGACTCGCTTGTTGTGTCGGCAATTGCTTTTTCTTCTGACGCCGCGTTTCTCAAGGTGATCGTTGATGGCATCGAATACGGAGAGATGGTTCATATTCCTGCTGGTAGATATTCAATTCGTGTGGCAGACGAATTGATAGAGCAATTCTCGATTAAAGATTTCTTCCTCAGCAAGCGTGAAATATCCAACGAACAATACAGACAATTCATTCTGGCAGACGGCTATGACACCGAATCCGTGTGGATTATAGCCAAAGGACTGATGAAAGATGTTAGAATCGGATGGCATTATCAGGGCATGAAACATTTGTCTAAACCGATTGAATGGAATTTCGGAAATGAGCCCTGGTTCGCGGGAACAACATTCGACAAAGGATACGAATCTGTCGGGGGAGTCACCTGGTTTGAAGCCAACGCGTATTGTAACTGGATTGGCGCGTTTTTACCTACTTATGCTCAACTTGTTTCCTGCTTTCCGGGGGATTCTTTCGCGAGTAGTAGGCAGAGAGAAAAAACCTCGTTGGTAATGGGTGTCGCCGACTGTGTAGCCGAATGGACATTGGTGGGAATTGACCCGCAATCCATTTCCTGTGGCGGTTGTAACGAAATGAAGCTGTTGGAAAATAACCAGATGAACCTAAGTTCATTCCCTCTCAGTAGCTACAGATGTCCTCTCTTCCGAAATGAGTATCTGGGTTTCAGGATTGCAGTACCGTACAGCAATTAGCCTGGCAATATTTCTGCTGGCTTCTATAGCATTGTTTACTCACCCGCATTGCTTCATTGATAACTGGTTTGAAATTGAAATTGATGCGCAGGGAATGAAGGGAATAACCGTTAACTGGAAATTCGATGAGATGTTCTCCGAATCTATTATAATAGACTACGATACAAATAGGAATGGAATTTTTGAAGAGGACGAGGCATATACTATCTACAACGAAGCCTTCATTAATCTTAAAAACTACAATTACTTCCTCGACGTTAAAATTGATGGCAGAAATTTCCCCGTGGAATCAACTACTGATTTCAAACCGTCTCAGGAAGGCGTTTTTCTCATCTATAGTTTTTTTGTTACTCTGCCAGTGGATTTATCCACCAATATGCGGCTGGTAACTGTTATGTGCTATGATCCAACCTATTTCATAATGGTTGAGACGAATCCCCAATCCGGCGTGACTGTATCAGCCTCACCTGAAGTTAAATTCAGCACTGAAATGGTAGAAAAGGCGGTCGAATTTGAAGCGTTTGGAAAGTTACCTGTCACTGCACTGACTATTACGCTGGAGAAAAAATAGATGCGTTTCAGATGTATGTTGCTTATCATCATGTTTGCTGTTGTTTCAACTATGCAAGCTCAGAATCCACTTTTTAACCGTAGTGGTCACGGAAGTTCTGCTACAGGCACACAAGACACTCTATTGGTTAATTCCAATGAACAGGTGAGCAGTATTGCCAGATTGAAATATAAACTGCTTCAATGGCAACAGCAGGTTTACCGTCAACTCTATCATCAGAAGAACAGCACGGCAACTTTAAGAGGGATAATGTACGCCCTTCTTCTGGTTTTTGTGTATGGATTTCTTCACGCGCTTGGACCCGGACATGGTAAGCTCTTCATCTCCGGTTATTTCCTTGCCTCACAATCACGGGTGGGTAAGGGAATAATTGGTGGTTTTGCTGTTGGTATGTTACATGCTATCGCGGCACTGATTCTCGTTTTCTCGCTTCATTTTCTTTTCAACTCATCCATAACCCGTTCTTCCGACTCTATTCGGTCTCAATTTCAGATAGTGAGTTTTAGTGTACTTTTACTTGTTGGAATTTACATGCTCTGGAAATCCATTCGTTCAAGCTCCCATAGTCACGAAAACAAGTCGTTCTGGGGATTGGTGTTATCTGTGGGACTTGTCCCATGTCCTGGCGCGGTTATGATAGCAATTTACGGTATCAGCGTACTCAACAGTCTTGTCCTGACAATACTTCTTATTCTGACAATGGGAGTTGGTATGAGTCTTGCCATTTCCATATTCGCGGTGACACCTGTTCTGATGCATAAAATAAAACATCCGCTTACACAGTCACCTCTCCTCTGGAAAACACTTTCAATCTCAGGCTCGCTTATTATTATTGCTTTTGCTACAATATACCTGTTCACACTAATCTAACCTGCTGTTAACTGTCTGATGAATATGGACGTGTGCCAAATAAATCCTACAACCCATTTATAGCTTTTCTTTGCAAAACAGGATTTATAGGAAAATTGAAATTATTTCTGAAATTTATGGTTTAAGATTGTATTCTAATTTTTATTTGCACTCTTTTCAACATACCTGTTATCTGACATAAAGGAATGAGTATATGAAAAAGAAAAATGAAGACACGAAACAGATTGAACCTTTAATAAATCTAATGGTTTACAAATTAGACGGCTAATTTACGATGAGATATTAATTGTGGATTCAGAATTTGATACCGTATTGGAAACCTTTAACCTAATCCAAGCAAGCTTGAGGCAAATGCACATAGATGGCTGTATAAAGCTAATAGAAACGTTTGAGCAAAAGATAGAAGATAGAATTGATAAGATATGGGAGGGGTAGGAGATGGAAGAAACAAGCAAATCTAAATCGGTTTTAAGTCAAATATTTGAATGGTCGCAAAATCAACCTGTCTGGATTCAAGATGCTCTGCGGAGAATCATTGTTAAGGATCAAATCCTGAAATCAGACATTACTGAGCTTGTCACATTGTGCAAGAAGGATATTACTGGTGCAAAGCCATTGTCGAAAACTGATTTACCTCATGATGGAGACAAATCTTACTCAATTAATCTACATTCACTGGGATCATTAGAAGGAGTAAATCGATTGCCTTCTGACCAAACAATCGAATTCTCTAAATCGCCAGGTTTAACAGTTGTGTATGGAGAAAATGCAACAGGAAAATCAGGTTATGCTCGAGTGTTGAAAAAAGCTTGCAGATCCCGTGGATCTGACCCTGAAATATTAGGTAATATTTTTATGCAAAGCAATTTACCAGAAAGCACTGCTAAATTCAAATACTCAATTGGTGATGGAGAAGTCAAAGAATTCAACTGGAAAAACAATGTTGAATCAGATCCTTATTTGTCAAATGTGTTTGTGTTTGATAATCATACAGCTGATCATTACTTGAGTAAGGAAGATAAAGCTGTTTTTACACCCTTTGGTTTGGATATTTTACCACTCTTGGTGAGAATTTATGATACAGTCAAAAAGACAATAGACGGTGAGATAGCGGAGATTAAATCTCAAACTCTGATTTTCAAAAAGGGCTGGGAGAAAAATCCAGAAACAAAAGTGTCTAAGCTGATGATTTCACTGAATGCTAATTCAGATTTAAAAGAGATAGAGGCATTTGCTATTGTCTCTGATATTGATCAGGGAAGATTCCGTACAATTACAGAATCATTAAAATCCAATCCCGTCAAAAAATCAAATGAAACAAAAGCCTCAGTTGAAAGATTAAAGAAATTTGTTGAAATGA
>JAIOTM010000078.1 GCA_021106755.1 Candidatus Cloacimonadota bacterium
CTCGCTACACATCTTCACCACCTTTTCCAAATCCTACTACATTAAATGGGATAAAAAAAACGGGAGAAGCTTTTTTAAGTTCCCCCCGTCTTATTGAGAAATTCTTATAAAGAAAGTGCTTCAAACGGGCAAGCGTCTATGCAGGCTCCGCAGTCGATGCAAGTTTCTTCATCAACAACTACCACTTCACCTTTAACTTCAAGTGCTGCTACCGGGCATGTGTCAACACATTGACCACAACCTGTGCATTTTTCATTATCAACAAGAACAGCCATGTTTTCCTCCACTGTTTTTGCATCCACCGAAATGGATTGCTATGTTGCAAAGAATATAGTATAAAAAGCTGTGTCAACAAAAAAGGTTTTCAGGCATCCACCGAAAAAATAATATAACTGTTGAGACAGGGCAGGAACTAAACACTTCGCGGAATTCCGATAGTTCTCAAACAGAATGAGTTAGCGTTCTTTTCTCGATTCTGACAACATTACTTTTTCGTACTCAAAAAGTTATGGATATTTATGTCGTCACTTTATTTTCAGTTGTTCTCTTAAGCTGGTAAATGGCAAATACAAAGTTTAGTTCTCAATTCGTTTGAATCTTTTCTCCAACTCATTATGATTAATTTTTATCACAATCGGTCTGCCATGAGGACAAAAATATGGTACTTCGCAGGCAAATAGTTCGTTAACTAATCCCAGCATCTCTTTGCGACTCATTTTCTGTCCCGCTTTAATCGCGGCTTTGCACGAAACCGATTTTGCCAGACTGTCCCGAAAATCTTCTGTCTCTTTATATTCTTCCTGCAATTGCTTGAGGATGTCTAAGAAAACCTCTCCTCCTTCCCACTCTTGCAGTTCCGCCGGTATTTCATCTATCACAACCGAGTCTCCGCTGAAGTTCTTGAGAGAAAAACCGATACGCTGCAATTTATCCATATTCTCTTCTAATAGTGGCGGAATAGTTTCGCGTAAAATAGGCGGAATATCCAGAACAATCGGGAACAATAATTTCTGGGTTACGGGAGGAGCACCATGTATGCGGTGCAGAATCTTCTCATACAGAATACGTTCGTGGGCGGCATGTTGATCAATAATCAACATCCCATCCTCTATCTGAATAAGAACATACGACTGGTGAAGCTGCCAAGGATTGATTAACTCCTCTTCGGAACGAAGGTTCAATCTGCGATAAAAGTTATTATCGGTTGTCGCTGCCGGAGATGTGTTCTCTTCAGAGGAGCGCGACTCCTCTTTATCAAATAAGTCTGGCTGATATAGGGCTTTCATTTCATGGGCGGTTGGTTTACGCGAATTGGTCGATAGTGTGTTAAAAATCTTCTTCTCAGACTGAGTAAGTGAGCCACTTCGGTCAGGACTTTTCATTGTCTGTTGTACATGGTTAAATTTTTGTTCTTCATAACCAAGCAAGGCTTTATTGAGCGTTGTTTTGATAAAATTATGAATGAAACCCGCGTCCCGGAAGCGTACTTCCAGTTTGGCGGGATGCACATTGAAATCTATAGAGCCGGGGTCTGCCTCAATAAACAGGATAAATGACGGTAGAGTGTTCCCTGATTGCAGTCTTAGTTTACGGGTGAAAAGCTCGTAAGCAGAGCGGATGCTGTGAAAGATTATCCTGTCTTTAATATAGCGTCCATTCAGAAACAAATACCGATATTCTGCTAATCCGCCGGAAACTTCTTCCAGTCCTTTGATATAGCCGTGTACACGGAGACCATCTGTTTCAGCCTGAATCGGAAACATATCCCGTTTATCGAATTCACTGCCGAAAACAGCTAATAATCGCTTGCGAATAGTATTTACAACAGGAAAATTCAATCGTTCCCTACCTTCCGAATAGAAGTGGAAGTGAATTTGCGGATGGGCAATCGACTGATAATATATATAATTGAGTATGTGTTTGTATTCCACCTGATCGGATTTCAGGAACTTTTTACGAGCGGGTATATTTCCAAACAAACGCCGCACAGAAACTGTTGTCCCATTCGTTCCGGCAGTTTGCTCCACGTTGCGAAGCTTACCAGCTTCAAATTCGATTTTAGTAGCGGTTTCGCTCTCAGCATCCTTGGTAACAAGCGTTAGCTTACTTACAGAAGCAATACTTGGGAGTGCTTCCCCTCTGAAACCCAGCGTGTTGATTCCGAAAATATCGGTGACTGTTCGGATTTTACTGGTAGCATGTCGCTCGAAGGATGTGACCGCGTCGTCAGCACTCATACCACAGCCGTTATCCGTTACCTGAATTAGCTGCTTCCCACCTCTCTCTATCCATATTGATATAGTGTTGGAACCCGCGTCTATAGCATTTTCCACCAACTCCTTTACTACCGACACAGGGCGTTCTATCACCTCTCCTGCAGCGATACGGTTGGCTACTTCTTCCGAAAGAATCTTTATCCGTGACTGTTTCTTTGCTGTGTTTTTCATAAAGTCAATTTGAGATATTGCCTTGAACTGTAAACTGAAATCAGGGAAATAAGAAAAATATTTTTTGACATTCAGGTTGTATCGCACAACTTGTGTGCCTGATTAATAATTGGTGTCGGGATGTAGCGCAGTACGGTAGCGCGTTCGGTTCGGGACCGAAAGGTCGCTGGTTCAAATCCAGTCATCCCGATTGTTACTTCACTTCAAAAAGTAATCGAACTGGTTTTGAACAAACCGTCACGCTTTTGGCGTTGATGAATTGCAAAGGAGATGAGATGAGACCGAAAGATGGTTTTATAGCATTATGCTACATTCTGGCCAAAGTAGATCAGGTATTAGTTCCCGAAGAGACACTTACAATCCTAGACGAACTACACCGCTATGGCTTTGATAGAGAAGATATTCGGCGGGTACACACAAAATTCGATAATTTGAATCCTGAACTGGCAATGTCCTACGGTGTAATTGCTATGTCAGCCGCGACCCAGTTGGATGAAGCAAGCAAACGAAGCTTGATAACTGCTCTGCAACACGTAGCGAGAGCTGATGGACGGGTGGACAACTCCGAAGTTGAACTTCTGAAAAACATTAAAGTAGCCTTAAATATCGAATAGTCGAAATTATCAATGCTAACGCCTACTTGTTTGAGTAGGTGTTAGCACATCATTTTTAAAGTGATACTGAACGTGAAACAGTAGCAACTACACGTTATTTTTATAGTATCGGCAAATACTTTTTTATCTCGTATTCACTTACGTGAGTACGATATTCATTCCATTCAATCTTTTTGTTCTCAATAAATTTACCAAAGATGTGATCTCCGAGAGCTTCCCTCACAAAAGAACTGTTTTCTGTAACCTCTATCGCCTGACCAAGACTACTTGGCAGTGATACAATTCCCAAAGCTTCGCGTTCCTGAGCGGTCATTTTAAAGATATCCTGTTCTACGGGAGCACATAGCTCGTAGTTCTCTTTAATACCTTTCAAGCCTGCCGCCAGCATTACCGAAAACGCCAGATAAGGATTACAGGCAGGGTCAGGACACCGAAATTCCATCCTTGTAGCTTTAGGTTTGCCGGGTTTGTACATAGGAACCCGAATCATCGCCGACCTGTTTCGGCGTGCCCACGCAACATATACAGGTGCTTCATATCCGGGGACAAGTCTTTTGTAGGAGTTTGCCCATTGTGCCACAACGAGGCATATTTCTCTGGCATGTTTTAATAAACCGGCAATATAAGACTTTCCAATCCGTGATAGATGATATTCATCTGAAGCATCAAAAAATGCAGGATCATCACCACGGAACAAGGATTGATGAACATGCATCCCAGACCCATTAACACCAAAAATAGGTTTTGGCATAAAGGTAGCATACATTCCGTGTGTTCTGGCAACTTCCTTAACAATTAGCCGATAAGTCATAGCTATATCAGCCATCTTCAAAGCCTCTTTATATTTCAAGTCAATCTCCTGCTGACTCGGAGCAACTTCGTGGTGGCTGTATTCAACTTCTATTCCCATAGATTCTAACGAAAGAATTGTATCTCGTCTTAAATCAGTAGCGAGATCCAACGGAAAACAGTCGAAATAACCACCATTATCAACAAGTTCAGTTCCTTTTTCGTTCTTAAAGTAGAAGAACTCAAGCTCTGGTCCTACATGCAGAGAAAATCCCATATCTGCGGCGAGCTTGATATTTCGCTTCAACACATATCGCGAATCACCGACATAAGGAGTTCCATCCGGGAGCTGAATATCGGCAAACATTCGGGCTGCTCCGAATTCATTTCCCCGCCAGGGAAGAATAGCATAAGTATCGGGATCCGGCATAGCTATCATATCACTCTCGTGGATTCTGGCAAATCCCTCAATGGAAGAACCGTCAAACCCCATACCCTCGAATAAAGCAGTTCTAAGCTCTGTTTTTGTAAGGGCAAAACTCTTCATAATGCCCAGAATATCTGTAAACCAAATTCTGATAAAATTGATTTTCTTTTCTTCAACATCTTTGATTATTGCTTCTCGTTTATCCATAATTGAATCTCCTTTGGGAGAGACAATTTCAGCTCGTTTTTTTTAACAAGTTTTTTTTAGAATATCGAATCAGTTCTTTGCAGAAGTGAACATAAGTGTATGCCGGAAATGTAAATAAACAAAGATGGCAAAAACACATAATTTTCTAACTGACATTTTAGTGTCTGAATGACAAAGAAGATGAATATTTCAAGCTCCAGAGTTTTATTTGAATTCGGTGGTTGTTTGAACTTTTTTGTCTGAATCATAATTTTCAGGAGTAGGTTATTTACAGGATTAAGAACAGGAACAGCAATTTTGAAGTTTTTCAGAATCCTGAAAATGTCTTCAATCTTAACCATAACCTATTCAAAAAGATAGCATGATGAGTGAACAATCTCATTGGAGAAACTGCGGAAACAATGCACACCAGATTTTTTTGAATAACCCTCTCAGATTGTTGCAATTATCACCTTATGAAAAAAAAGCAGAAAAAACCAAATTAATTCTTGACTGGTGTTTCTGTTCAAATATCTTGTCTTAGAAAGGATTAATGATTTCGATATTGTTGATTATAACTGGAATCATAAGTCTCTTATGTACAGGGTTTAAAATACAAAAGGAAGGACTTATGAAAAAGCTGACGTTAATCGCAGCAATGTTAATCATGGTTTCTGCTCTGGTTTTTGCTCAAAACACGGTAGATTTTACCGTTGATGTCCGGTTTGGTCTGTCATCTATGGATGACGAACAACAGACCGTGCATTTCTCTTTAGCGGCAGATGCACCTACAGCAGATACTTATTTATGGGATTTCGGAGATGGGGATACTTCAATCCAGTCAAATCCGACCCATGATTATGATGGACCGGGTGTTTATACCGTAGCCCTGCAATGTACATGGAATGGATCACCAGACATTGTAGTAACAGAAACAAAAACAGATTTCATCACCGTTTACAGGATATATTTCGAAGTATTCGAGATGGGCAACATTACAGGCACGC
>JAIOTM010000387.1 GCA_021106755.1 Candidatus Cloacimonadota bacterium
ACTGCCACTTTTAAGCTCTTTTTCTATCGCTTCTATTTCATCGGTTTGTAAATTTGTGGCATACATAAAATAGTTGATGATGATACTGTCAGGAATCGACATCACCTTGCCGTATTTATCGTTGGGTGTGTCGTAAACAGCTATGTAATTGTTCAGCGATTTACCCATTTTCTCTATGCCATCTGTCCCAATAAGAATTGGAGAAAGAATCGCGACCTGCTCAGGCATTCCAAAATAACGTTGCATATCGCGTCCGGTTAAAATATTAAATTTTTGCTCGGTCGCGCCAAGTTCAATGTCCGCTTCAATGGCAACAGAATCGTAGGACTGGAGTATTGGATACATAATTTCGTGCATTCCGAGAGGAAGCCCTTTCTCGTAGCGTTTTCGGAATGTATCATGTGCCATAAATTGTGCTAATGTGAATTTTCCCATCAGCTTTAGAACATCAGCCATTTTCATTTCACCAAACCACTCGGTTTGCCAGCGAACTTCCGTCTTGCTCTTATCTAACACTGTATAGAGCTGGTCCATAAATTTTTCCGCGTTTTGCTTTACCATTTCCGCGGTCAGAGGTGGACGGGATTCATCTCGTCCGGTAGGGTCGCCTATCTGAGCTGTGAAGTCACCGATAATAATAACACCGATATGCCCCATGTCCTGAAACTCACGCATCTTACGAATAGGAACCAGATGCCCGATATGCACATCGTAGCCAGTAGGGTCTATACCATACTTAATTCGTAAAGGCTTGCCTGTTTTGCCGGAGTACTCTAACTTCTTAATAAGATCAGCTTCAGGGATGATCTCCTCAGTCCCTTTACTGATGATTTTCAACTGTTCTTTCAAATCCATATATCTCCTCAATATGTCTGTCAAAACACTATAAAAACGATATTTTGTCAATCAATTTGCTGTCCAATATTTAGAATGGGAGTAAAAACAAATTTTCCTGTTGACAAATCGCATCCTTACGAGATATTATCTCTCAAGAAGTCTTTTTGCGTGCTGAATACCTCTAATTCGGACTTTTTCAAGAGATTTTTTCTCATAGGAGATAATATGCTGATAAGCTTTACCGTAAAAAACTGGAAATCGTTCAAGGATGTAGCTACCCTGAACATGGTAGCTACAAATGAAAGACACCATAATGAGCGACTACATAGAAACAAGAAATATAAACTACGAGTATTGCCAACTGCCGCGATTTATGGAGGAAATGCTTCGGGGAAATCTAATTTTATTAATGCGATTGAGTTTGCACAAAAACTCATCGTTAGGGGGACTTCTCCTGAAGAAGTAATACCTATTATCAGCTTTGCATTATCTGAAAGCAACCAAAATCCTTCCGAGTTTGAATTTCGCATTCTGCTCCAAGACAGTGTTTTTATTTATTCCTTTTCATTAAACAGAGAAAGAGTGATTTCAGAAAGCTTGATAAAACTTCATACGAATAAAGAAAAAATCATTTTTAACCGTAAAGGGGAGTCATTTTCCGCCCCACACTTACAGAAAAATGACCGACTCTATATGATTGCGGAAATAACTCCGATGAATCAACTCCTGCTTACAAGAGCAGTTGATTCATTTCATATTGACTTAAAAGAAATCTATAGCTGGTTTAAGAATAAGTTGGTAATTGCTTCACCAAACGATGATTTTAATGCTGTTAATCGCTTATTATTAAACATTGACTTTCTGAATGAAGTAAGTACGGTTATGAACCATTTTGATACTGGAATTCATCAGTTAGTAGCAAAACCTTTAGATACAACTGGAACTCCACCAATAAGTGTTTTAGAACTAAATTATCATAAAAGAGGAACCTCTCTATTTTACAAACTTGATTCTCAAAAACGTAACCTTATGCAACTTTATCAATTAGCTACTGTACATAAAGATAAAAACGGAGAGGATATCGAATTCGATTTCAGTATGGAATCCGATGGCTCTAAACGACTCATGGGAATATTACCCAATATCATAGCTTTTCGAAAAATGGAATTTACATTCATCATTGATGAACTCGACAGAAGCCTGCACACCCATGTATCCAGAAAACTCATTGAAGATTTCTTTGCCGGAATTAGTGAAAATTCACGTTCTCAGCTAATCTTCACAACTCACGATGTGTTGTTGATGAATCAGGAATTGTTAAGGCGTGATGAAATGTGGGTGACAGAGCGGGACGAAAATGGAGCTTCAACTCTCTACTCATTCAGCGAATTTAAGGATATACGCAAAGATAAAGATATTCGGAAAAGTTACTTGCAGGGGCGTTTGGGTGGCGTTCCAAAAATCCTTCTGGATACAGCGGTTACTGGAGAGTAGTGAATGACAAAGCTATTACACCGGGCACCACCACACCGAGAGATAAAGAAATGCTACTATATCTCGACAGAAGGTAAAACCGAGCGAATATATTTGAATATGATAGCGAAGAAGTTTGATGTTCTGATTAAACTTGCCAAAGATGATAATCAAAGTGCTCCATCAAAAGTACTTCTGAAACTCAGGAAACTAATCAGGAATGAAAAGCGTGCTGGTGATGAAGCCTGGATATTGATTGATAGAGATAACTGGAAAAAAGAAGAAATTCTCCAGATATGCAAAGAAGCTGAAAAGAAGAATATAGAAGTTGCCGTTAGTAATCCACGCTTTGAGTATTGGTTGCTCCTACATTTTGATAAGTGCAAAGGTATTAAAAGCTCCAGCTTGAAAACCAAACTGGAGCGTTATATTCCTCAATACGACAAGGGTGACTATAATACTATTCAATTAGCAAATAACGTTAGTACCGCAATTGCCAACGCGAAGGAAAAAGATACTCCTCCCCGAAAGCTGTGTTTACTGCACCATGGAACAACTGTTTACAGGCTTGTAGAACGCCTGATTAACAATCAATAGCGTTTACTTCATCAGCAATAGTTTCTGTACTTCCCGCTTAGAGCAGGTTTTCAGTACGCAGTAGTAAACACCGCTGGCAACCGATTTACCGCTTTCATTATCGCCTGTCCACTGCATTGTGTGTTGTCCTGAATCCAGTTGTCCATTATGCAATGTTTTTACGCGTTGTCCAAGGATATTGTAAACAACAAGCTCAGTAGCCTGCGGTTTCGCTAAGTTGAAAACAATATTCGTTGTAGGGTTAAACGGATTGGGGTAACATGAAACAATCCCTGTGTATGCGGGTTGTTCTGGGTTATCATTAGCTATGTCTGTGTATGTAAACTCGACTGTTACAATCTCAGAATCATCTGTTACAAATACCGCTGAAACGCCAGCAGTGTAGGTTGTTCCAAGTGTAAGGTCTTCAACATCGAACTGGAACTGACTTGTACTGGATGTATCCACATAGTTTCCTTCTAAGAACACTTTGTAGTGGCTCACACCTCTTGTCTGAATTACATCATCCCAGGTAAATAGGGCTGTAAAATTATCCACAGCAAGGTTTTGAGGAGCGGAAATCCATTCCGCCAAAGCAATGTCTTCGGTATATTCTACGGCAAGACCCAGAACAAGCCCGGTCAGCGTGTAGGTTTCGTATCCGGGTTTTTCGGCTGTAACTGTGTAAGTAGTAGGCTCAATAGGGTCAAATGTATATGTCCCCGATGTGTCTGTTATGGTGGTGTATAGCTCGGAGCCAATCTCATCCGTAAGTGTAATAGTAACGCTGTCCACTTCGCCATACGTTACCGAGACATTGGCTGTATAGGCAGCTTTTCGGTTCAGTGTAAAATCGGATTGTGTATCTTGTCCCGCTACTACTGTAACTCCGGTATTGGTCTGAGATTCATGGGCTATTAGAGAAGCAGTGATGGAATAAACTCCTGTCAGGACATTGGTGAATGAATAAGCTCCAGCATTATCAGTGTACATAGATAATGCCGCATTATCTATAGATACCAGCACCTGCGGAATTGCTTCACCGATTTCGTTGAGAACAGTACCAGATATTGACCCGCCATTTATCAGAGTAAAATCTAACAACGTTAGTTGATCCAGAACAATCACAACATTATTCAGTGTCTGGGATGAGAAATCCTGATGCGATACAGTAACTGTATAGGTTCCGGGAGTAACGTTTGTCATCTCATAGTATCCGTTGGAATCGCTGTAGGCTACAATCATAAGTTCCTCTATCAGCACTTGGGCATCAAATACTGGTAACCCGCTGATATCGATGATATTCCCGGCAATACCAGTCTGCGATGGAAGAACTTCTACTATAAGAGGTGGGCTGTCATCGTTGTAAATGTTTTCATCATTAGCAAGGTTTGTAGTACCGTAGAGATTTACAAAACCTTCTACTGTTGGTGTCCAGGAGAAATCGTAAGGAATTAACTGGTCGCTGAGTATCGGTAGCCCTGCTACGTTACCAAGTTCAATATCGTTAGGAGTGGCTTCCATCATCAGATGTACAGTATAGGTTGTCTGGTCAAAATTACCACAGTTTTCCACTGTTACAGTGTATGTACGGGGAACACCTACATGGGGCTGAATATCCCCTGTTACTGAGATGGCTTTAATGTCATTGTCTCCGGCAGATAGCACAACGGTGTAGTCTTCAACTTCGCCATAAGAGGTTGTACCGCAGGGGTCAGGAGTTCCTGTCCATTGCATTCTTACTCTCATGCGGGTAGCACCTGGAAGAGCGGCTGCCGGTACAAGAATTGTACCTGTTTGGGTTTGATTACCAGTAACAGAGTAGCTCTCTCCGGTGTCTGCGAAATCATCGTCCTGGTTCCAATCCACCCAGACTGTAGTAAAATCATTACTGAAATAAGAGCCTATCTGCACTGTGATAGTTAAGCTCTGTCCATTATCTACAGTAGTACTGATGTTAGTGTAATCAGCGTATGCATCGTTGCCGGACGGGTTATCAATTGTTCCGAACTGTACATTGGTGATGTGTTCATGATTAGTACTACCGCTTGCTGTGCAATAGGGTCTGGTTTGAGCATGTAAGCTAAATACCAGAACAGCAATTGCAATAATCAGATAAAACTTTTTCATCTCTCTCTCCTGTTATTTTATTAGAATCATTTTGTTGATTATACGTGTATTCTTCTGCGAAATTCGGTAGAAATATACACCTGATGCCGCAGGTTTGCCTTTACAATCCGCACCTGACCATGTAACTTTATGCAACCCGGCTTTCTGCTCTCCACTTACAAGTGTATCAAGCAATCTGCCCCGTATATTGAATATCTCAACCAAGACAACTCCCCGCTGTGGGAGATTATATTCGATAACCGTCTCAGGGTTGAACGGATTGGGATAATTTATCGCCGAAAGCACTTCCGGCACGGGAATATCCTCATCATCGTTATCAACACCAAATCCGGTAACGCGAACATTGTCAAGGGCAACAAGGTCGCCATCGTTCCCTACATATTGGAATCCGATGCGAACCGGTGTCCGTCCTATATATGGACTCAAATCAACAGATGTGTACCGCCACCCCCAGGATTCATCATCGTCCACGGCAGACCACAGAGGTATCCAGCTTTGCCCGTTATCCAGAGTAAGTTTCGCGTATAAACGCGCGTTTTCAAGCCAGTCGGTGCTGTACCCGGCCCAGAATGTGAGTGTGGCAGTGTCGCTCATTAAATTTAGTTGGGGAGTAATCAGCCATTCGTCTTGATCTTCCGCTACCCAGGGACAGTATGCCGACCAGATACTTGTCGGGTCTATTTCGTGAAAAGGTTGTGTATTATGGTTTTGTTGCGTCCATGTTTCCGATGCGTGGGTTTGCACATGGTTCCATCCTGTTGGTGGGAAAGATGTGTCGAAACCTTCGCTGAGAATCTCCAGCGGATCACTGCTACCAACCCGAAGCTCGAAATCATCGATATAGAGCTTATCTCTGTCCTGCGAGACAGCCTGAATACCAATGTAAACAGTGTTGCCTTCCCAATTGGCAAGATCGTAGGAGTAGTGAGTCCAGGTATCCGGTACAACAATATTCTGAGATAACGGGGTTGTTAAATCCGTTGGCTGATAGCCGATTTCGGAAAGAAAAAGGTTAATCATTTCAGGATAACCCGGTGCGGATTTAGCCCAAAAGGAAAAAGTCGATTGGGCACGAACGTTAATCTTCGGAGTTACAAACCAGTCATCGTGCGGGAGATTAGGATTAGATTCCAGAATCAGAGAAAATTCGCCGGAATGTGCTTCGGCGGACGAGAAAAGCTTAGTCCACCTATAAGAATCGTCATTATTATCGAAAATATGGAAAACTGCCGGAATAGATTCTTCTAACGAGACAAAAAAGTTCTCAAAACTATAAGCATCGCTGTAGGCTTCCATCATAGGTTTCCACTGCCGTTCGGCGGCAAAGGCACAGACAGGAGCTTCGTAATCTAACCATTGTTCATCCATCCAGCGGTGAAAATAAACATTAAAACCGTGCGTTTCACCATCAAAATCCCCTGTTGCCTGAGCAGTAATAGTAGCATTACCAATAGCGGTGAG
>JAIOTM010000085.1 GCA_021106755.1 Candidatus Cloacimonadota bacterium
CAGCAGTTTTCATCCGACAGAAGTATATGCCACTACTAACTCCAACAGCGTTCCAGACTACTTTGTGTTGTCCGGCAGAAAGCCGTTCATTGTGCAGTAGTTCTGCTACTAACCTACCCCGGATATCGTAGATAACCAAGCTTACAGGCAACTCTTTTGACAGGGAGAAGAACAGAATTGTCTCTGGATTAAACGGGTTAGGGTAGTTGCCACGGAATTTAGTGATAAAGCCCGGAATACCACTCTCCGCTGAAAGAATATCAACGATGATTTCTTCGGTTGGCAGGGAGATAAGAGTTTCGAATACCGCTTCCATATAGTAACAGAATTGTCCTGTTGCATCGGGGGTATCTGACCAGATTGTGTCAGCAACTTCCGGGGTGGCGATAAGTTCATCGTTCCGGTAAATATTATAGCCTGTCAGTCCGTTCAAGGTTGGAGATTCCGGCATATCTGGAATTCGCCAGCCAATTTCGATTGTTGTATTTTCTATCAACTGAGCAGAGAACTGATTTGGTGGATATGTTGCCTCAATTTCAATAAAACTGCTGTTTGATGGTAAAGAGACGATTCCATTGTATGAGGCTGTCAAATAATACTCGTATTCCGCATTTGGTAGTGCGGTGTCGTCTGTGTACTGGGTAACAGTGGGATTTTCTATAGTGCAAATTTCCTGAGCATCCCTGTAAACAGTGTATCCATCAAGAACCCTATTGTTATCAGAGGCAGAGCGTTGATGCTGCCAGACAGTAGGTGGTATCCACTGTAGAAAGACATTGTTTACATTTACAACTGATGAACTTACAATGTGGGGTGCGTTTAGATTGATAACAACATCAACACTGTTCGAAGGCAACGATTCCTCCGTATTGTAACGTGATGTTAAATAGTAAGTGTAAGCTCCATCGGGCAATCCGGTATTATTGTACGAAGTTGCTGTGGGGTCGGTAATAAGGGCAATCATATTGTTGTTTCGATAAACATAGTATTCGGTTAGCCCTGTAGTAACTGACGGAAGGTCCCATTGCAGGTGTACGTCGGTGTCGTTGAACACATTAGCCATTAAATTCTGAGGTGGAGCAGACATTGGTGGAAAGATGATGTAATCAATCCATGCAGTATCGTTCAAACCAGTCCCGCCAGCGTTTTTCTGGTAACGCCATTTGAACTCATGAGTGCCGGGTAAAACATTGAAAGCCTCGTAAGACCACGAAATATTACCGTCCCAACGACCCATTTCAGTTCCGTCTATAAAAAACACCAGATAATCACCATCATCGTTAGGAGAGTCGAAACAGGAGACTTTCTTATAGAATACAATATCTCCCTGCACGAGAGTTTCAACAGTAACGGCTATACTGGAATGTTGATTATTCGCGATGTTTCCTGCCTGTATGCAATATTGTCCGCTTATGGGGTCATCGGTTTGTATTGTCCAGGCACCATAACCAGAGAATCCCCAGCCATAGCTATTGAAATTACCAGTCTCGAAATCTTCGTTTGCCTGTGGGGCTGTACTGAATGACCAGACAGCACCAAGAGTATCACCATGCGCATTATGAGATTGAATCTGCCAGTAATATTGCGTGTTACTCGCCAATGGTGTATCAAGGCTGAATTGGGCTACAGAAGTAGTGTCACCATTTACTACATTTGTAGGTGGGTTATCGGTTCCGAGATAAAAATCGTATAAATCGGCGGCATCCCATGGAAACCAACTGAAATTGGTATGCGTTACAACAAATTGGGCGTTGTCTTCGGGATTTGGTTGGGATGGCTCGAAAGGAGGAACATTGGCGTATGGTGTTTGAGTAATTGCCGCGAGGGCGTCAACGCGTCCTGAGCCAAAATCGTTATCCTTGCCTATTCCGAGAGGGAGAGCGGAGGTCTCCAGTATCTGATCTATCTGTGCTGGAATCAGCCACTGATTTTTCGAGAGCATCAAAGCTACAACTCCCGCCGTACACGGGGTTGCCATAGAAGTACCACTTTTAGTGTCGTAGCCAGTTATATTGTTATCACAAGAGACGATGTCAACTCCGGGAGCACATACATCCGGGCGGAAAAGACCCATTTCAGGATTCCAGGGGTAATCATTGAAATTATTTACGGCAGACCAGTCACATGGACCCATACTGGAGAAACTTGCAAGAATGTTAAGTTCATCCACAGCACCTACGCATATAACAGCAGATACGCCACCTTGCAGGATTTGATCGGGATGAAGCCAGGGCGGAGGGACATTGCCGGGAGTACGTACATTTTCGGGAACCGGATACGAGGAAATGTAACTGCGTTCATTTCCTGCGGCAATACAAGCTACTAATCCCATCGCGTGGTAATTATCCAGAGTATTTCGCCATGTTTCTTTATCCGGATTGTGAGTAATAGTCCAGCCGAGCGACATGGTAAACAGGTCAGCACCATTATTAGCCGCAAACTGGATAGCACTCCATGTGTCTGATTCCTGACCATCGCCGATATCGGAAATTGTTTTAATCGCCATAATCTCAGCATCCGGGGCAATTCCTGTCTGGGTTCCACCGGTTCCATCTCCCGCCACCGTTCCGGCACAATGAGTACCATGACCATGGTCGTCAATAGGGTCGTTGTCAATGTTGCAGAAGTCATAACCATGATATGGATAGGCGGCATCTGTCCACATGTGAGATGCAAGGTCTTCGTGGTTGTAGTTAACGCCTGAGTCTATCACCGCGACTACTATATTCTGTCCGGTGTAACCAGCCAGCCACACCTGATCGGCATTCACCTGAGTAACATTACCTGCAATATCTCTGGTTGGAAACGTGGGAGTATTGCTACCTTCGGTTCCGTTTTCGGGGATTACATCTGAATAATTATCCCAGTCAATACGCTCGATGTCGGGATGTCCGTCCAAACGGCGTATCGCGTTCGGTTTAGCATGACAATTTATGATATTAGCTATCCATAATGGTCTTATTATTGAAACATAACCATCTTCCGCGTTAAGTTGGGAAAGCACAGAAGCTTGTGTAACCGCACTGAATTGTTGTAATTCCTCAATAACAACACGGCGACGCTCCGCCTGAGGAAATTCATTGGCAAAAGCCAGCAATTCTTTTTGAGAATATTGTGCCCGGAGTCGAATATTTATCTCAATCCAGTCGTTAGAATCGGAGATTTCCAGTTGTGTAATCAGTTCATGGGTAAGATTTGTCTCTGCCGTAATCAGAAAAACGAATGTCAGAATGATACATACTAATGCTACTCTCATTTTATCCCTCTCTAAATAAAGATTCTCATTATTATAGGAAAACAATTGTAGAATCGAAATCCGTCAACTTTTTTTCTCTTTTTGTTGACATTATTTACTGTCGTTCGTTTCACTTGCCCAATCATAAGATTTAAGAAAATATGAGTATTTATGAAATTCAAATATTTTATAGCTGGCGCAATTGTAGCTTCTGCCGTTTTGTCGATAGTTCTCGTGGCAATGCTGGCTACTTGCTCCGGTGCGGAAACCGTTGAACTCCAGATTGTAGAAGAATTACCAGCTGTAAAAACGGAAAGCGATACGCTATCCCGGAAGGTTGTCCGTGTAATTCGGAGCGGAGAAAGCATTTTCCAGCTTTTCTCGGATATGGGAATGGATAACATGACGATAGCACGTTACACAAGAGAACTGGGGCTGTACGTGGATATTTCCTCTATCCAGATTGGTGATACGCTGAGTGTGCATTTCAGGAAAAATGCTGACGGCGTGGAGAGAATAATCTATAAGCCAGATAGAATAACTTCTCACATACTGGCTGACAGAGGCGATTCTTTAATTTATCATTTTGAGAGTATTCCCACAGTTTTACGCAGAAGAATTGTCAGGGGAACTCTACAGGGAAATCTCAATAATTCACTTTTGAAACTGGGGCTGACGCAGTTCGAGAAGCAACAGGTAAACAACGCGTTAGAAGCAGAAATCAGCTTCCAGACAGATGCCCGGAACGGAGATACTTTTCTGGTACTGATAGAAGAAAGGTATTACAGAAATCGTAAACTTCCCCGTGGACGTGTTCTTTATACAGCTTACAACGGCAAACGAGCTAAGTTTCATCAGGCATTTCGCTATCGTCACAAAGATGACGATGCTTCCGCCCTGAACGGTATGTACAACTTTGCTGGAAAAACTCTGTTGCAGAACGCGGTGCGAAGTCCACTCAATTCTATGCACGTTTCATCACCTTTTGGCAATCGGATACATCCAATCACGGGGCGTTGGAAGATGCACACAGGAATAGATTATCGTGCCAGCAGAGGTACGCCTGTTTACGCTGTGGCGAACGGCACTGTAACAACCGCTGCCAGAAATGGAGGTTGGGGAAAAGAAGTGCGTATCCGACACCATGATATGATAACCCAGTACGCTCATCTCTATAAGATTTACGTTCGTCGTGGTCAGTATGTACGCAAGGGAACAAAAATTGGCTCAGTAGGTTCGACAGGCAATTCTACTGGTTCTCATCTGCATTTCGGATTGAGAAAAAAAGGACGCTGGATTAATCCTAAAAATCTACGCATGGTAGGAGCTATCAAACTGAAAGGTGAATCTCTCGCGGCATACAAAGCTCAACGTGATGATTTGCTGATTGAACTTGAATTTATGAAACTTCGGGAGTATCATTCAGAGCAAATACTTTGACGAGTAGAACGGGTTTACAATTGTTGTCGCAAAGAAAAATCAAGGAGTAGTATATGTTCCATACACTATTGGAAGCTACAGCCCCTGCGGGTGATGTAGTTAAGGGAGCTGGCGGTGGAATGACCCAGATGCTGATTACTTTCGGACTGATGTTCGCGGTATTCTATTTTCTGATAATTCGTCCTCAGCAGAAGAAACAGAAAGAGACTCAGAAGATGCTGGATAACTTGCAGGTTCATGCGAAAGTTTTTACATCTGCCGGAATCATCGGCAAGATTGTCGCCTTCAAAGAAAACAAAAACGTTGTTGTACTGCGGGTTGACGACTTAAATAACGTAAAACTTGAATTCCAAAGACAGGCGATTGCCGGAGTACTCAGTGAGTCTAAAGAAGAAGAGACAAAAGAAGAAAAATCCAGTTAATTTGCTACCGATAAGGCAGATTGGCGATAAAATCCTGCGGCAGAAGGCGGAGCCTGTAAACGAAATTACTGAAGAAATAATTGAATTTATTCAGGATTTGCTTTTTACTATGTACGAAACAGATGGCGTGGGTCTGGCAGCACCGCAAGTTGGACGCTCTCAGAGAATTTTTATTGTTGATATTGAGTTCAACGATTCCGGCGAAAGAGACCCGATAGTTTTTATCAATCCGGTAATTACCGAGAGTGATGGAGTTTTTTCGCAACAGGAAGGTTGCCTTAGTCTGCCGGGTGTGTTTGAAACTGTTAAGCGGTCAAAGCGAATTGCTATTACAGGGCTTGATATAAACGGAGAGCCAATCTCTTTTGAAGCTTCTGAATTCGCGGCGGCTGTTATACAGCATGAATACGACCACCTGAACGGTATTTTATTTACCGACCGATTATCAAAACTCAAGCTGATTCCTCTGAAAAAGAAACTCAAAGAGCTGGCATCCTCAACAGACGAAAATGGAAACAACCTCCGACAGGATGATTAATTCTGTTGTTTTTATGGGAACCCCCCAATTCGCGGTTCCCCTTTTGCAGGTTTTATCAAATTCAAAATACTGCCCTGAGTTAGTTGTAACTCAGCCGGACAGACCCAAAGGACGTAACAGGAAACTGCATTCTCCTCAAGTTAAAATTGCCGCGTTAGAGCTTGGTATTCCGGTTATCCAGCCGGAAGATGTTAACAATCCGGTAGCTATTGAGCAGATTGCTTCTGTTTCTCCCGATATTATTGTTACTACCGCCTACGGTGGCTATATTCGCAGGAAATTACGGCGACTTACACCGCTTGGCTGTCTCAATCTTCATCCTTCCCTGTTGCCAAAATACAGGGGAGCAGCACCAGTAAACGCTACTTTGTTTAATGGCGAAACTGAGACAGGAAACACTATTTTCAGAATGGTGGCAAGTATGGACGCGGGCAAAATACTATTTCAATCAAAAACCCCGATTAAGCCTGATGAATGTTACACAGAGTTACTCACCCGATTGGCAGAGTCCGGAGCAGAAGAGATGGTAGCTTTGCTGGCGACACTCGAACAGGGAAATGTAATACCTTATCCACAGGATCATGAGTTGGCGACATTTTCGCGCAAGTTAGAGCGGGAAGATTTTTTCATCGACTGGCAAAAACCGGCTGAAGAAGTAATCAACCATATACGGGGACTGGCTATATCTCCCGGAGCTGTAGCATTTTTTCGCGGTAAACCTCTGAAAATTATTCGTGCTGAGATTATTGAAACAACTTCCAACCATATTCCCGCCCATATAACATTGATAGATAAAAGCGTTTGTGTTTCTACCGCGTCAACGGATATACGGCTACTTGAAGTACAACCCGCCGGGAAAAAAATAATGTCAGCAGAAGCGTTCAATCGTGGTGCGAGGATTATAAAGGGAGAGCAGTTTGACACCACCTCTTGAGACTTCCAATAAACAGATTTTTCTGCGGTTTGCCCTGTTTGGACTACTGCTGATAATAATATTCACGGGCTTGTTATACTGGCTGGTTTTACCCAGACTGGAAACATACAATCATGTGGTTAGTAAGATAATCTTCTGGACACTGTTGTTGTTTGATGTTGTTTTACTTGTGGGATATATACTGATTACCCTTTCAAGTTTTACTAAGCGGAACTCCTTTTTTGCCGCTTTTGCCGTTAAAGTAACAATCCGCTTCCTTTTTCCTATGACAGTGATATTGGGGTATGTTTTCGGCTATAGTCGCAATCGTATTCAGGAATCATTTGTCCATCTTAACAACGCCTTTATCCGTTCCATGAAAACGCGGTTAAAGCCCGATGAAGTACTGATATTATTGCCCCATTGCCTTCAGCACACCGATTGTAATATCAGGATAATCCATGATGTAAACAAGTGCGTGGGCTGTGGTAAGTGTGATATTGGGGCCATAAAGGAAATTGGTCAGGAATTCGGAGTAAATGTCTCTATTGCTACAGGGGGCACCCTTGCCCGGCGGATTATCAAAAAACACCGTCCTAAGTTTATAATCGCTGTGGCTTGTCACCGGGATTTAGCCGATGGAATCCGCGATGTTTACCCTATCCCAATTATGGGAATCCTCAACACGCGTCCCGAAGGACCTTGCATAAACACCCGCGTGGCAGTTGAACAACTCCGCAAGGTGCTGGCAGTTGTCG
>JAIOTM010000115.1 GCA_021106755.1 Candidatus Cloacimonadota bacterium
AGCTTGAAAGCCTCTGGTTCTGGTCCGGTACACTTGTATAGAGCGGCAACTTCCTGGGGATTTCTGGTATCACATAATCGATTCAACATTGCGGAGGTTGCTAATCTGATAGGGATTTCAGCCGGAGATATGGTCTTGATAACTTCCGGATCGGAAACTATTATCAGTTCCGGTGCTACTCCATTTTGTATAGTTTGACGAATAAGCCGCATGCCTGAGACTATCACTTTTCCAGCTTGCTGACGATACTTTTTGACCGTTATTTTAGATAATTGTTTGAACTGCTCTTTTGATAACTTTTCCAACTCAGGTTTCCTGATGATACATTTTTTTTAATGATGGAATATCCACTTCGTCTATTTGATTCTTTTTTACGTATTCCTCAGCAAACTCTAAGTATAGACCACTATCAAGAATAAAATCAAGCAGGTTGGCATCTATATCCATGTCCTTTGCCATAAAAGCCATTATTTTCATTGTTTCAGAAAGTGATTTGCCGGGTTTGTATGGTCTGTCCGAAGCAGTAAGAGCTTCAAACAAGTCGGCAATAGCGATAATGCGTGCCTGTAACGGTAATTGCTCTGCCAAAAGCCCCAGAGGATAGCCTTTACCGTTCAGTTTTTCGTGGTGGGATGAGGCATAGAGTGGAACAAGTCGGTATTTCTTAGGAAATGTTAGTTGAGCCAGCATCTCCTGAGTAACAGAGGCATGTTCTTTCATTATCTCAAATTCTTCAGATAACAATGTGCCTTTGCGGATAGTCAGATTTTTTAATTCATTCTTTGTCAGCAGAAAATAATTTTTCCCATGTGAAGAGTAGGAAAACTCGGCGAGTAATTCCATCCGAATTATATCTTCATTCGTCATGAATTCTCCCCCGGTATTTGCCTTGGCAACAAAACTTTTCTCTTCTGTTATATGCTTTATCTTCTCAGAAAGCCTGTCTCGGTCTTCAGCGTTCTCTGTTAAGGAGTAGTCTCGTTTCATCACAGCTATAATTAAATCAAATCTGGTCATTACCAATTCCACGCGATCGAAAATTGTCTCCAGTTTGGTAGCTTTATCCATAATGTACGCTGGGGTAATAATTTTTCCCAAATCGTGCATCCAGCCCGCCATGCTAATAGCTTTCAGTTCTTCGAGGTTGAAATGAATTTGTTTGTAATTGCCAGTATGGGTACGACTTAACCTATTGGCTATTTTTTCGGTAATCTCCGCCACCCGTGTAATGTGTCCGCCAGTGTATTTGGATTTTCTGTCAATTGCCCCCGCAATAGAGCGAACAAATTGTTGTAGCAAGGTCTCCAACCCGGTAATAAGCAGTTTGTTAGTCAGGATAATAGCCGCGAGAGAAGCCAGCCCCCTCAGCATAGATAAGTGTTGTTCATCAAAAGAGATAACTGTACCATTCTCATCCATGGCATTGATGAGTTGGATTACTCCCCGAATTTCATCTTCATGGTCTTTGAGCGGAATTGCCACCATTGAGCATGAGCGGTATTTATTCTTGGCATCAAAAGCCTTTGTCCCGGAGCAGTCAAACACATCCTGATTGTACACATCAGGAAAGTTCATTATCTCACCTTTATGGGCAACTAAGGTTGCCAGATTACGAAGTTGAGGAGAGCTATCCGGGTTGTACATGGGAATGTTTGGCCATGTTATTTTACCATGCTTTCCGCCCATCCGAATGCTCATAGTCCGGTTATAGACGATTTCAAATTTCAGCGATTGTTGATCGTCTGCCAGTCGATAAACAGTGGCACCATCGGCGTTAGTGTAATTAAGTGCTTCTTCGAGGATAAGATTGAATATCATGTGAATATCGTTTTCGGCTGAAAGCGCGATTGCAATATTTATCAGGCTATCCATATCCCGCTGTTGAGCTTTATTGTTTATCTCAACCTGTTTAACAATAGCCGCAATCTTATCGTTCATTTCATCGTTTTCGCAATATCTTTTTGGATTCTGTTTTTTAGCCATTGCTTTCCTTCCAGCTCATATCATTTAAGATTCAAAAATTAAAATATTCGGTGGTTACCTCAATCTTCCATTTTATCTTTCAGTCTGTTTCTTACTTCAATTCTTCGCTCTATCCTTCATGGCACCAACAAGCCTTGTCTTGTTACAATCTTTAACAGAGCAAGTGAAACAAGCGACAATATCTTATTCGTTGACAAAAATGGATTAAACTTCAAAACCCGTACTGTGTCAATAATTTAATGTGGAGTAGGAGGTCAAATGGAAATAGTTCCCAGACATACACTTTTTGCAATGCTGGATTTGCAAGAAAAATTCAAGCCTGCTATCCATAATCTGGATACAGTAATTCATAACTGCAACATACTCAATCAGGCGGCGAAACTGTTTAGTATAAACCTGTTTGTAACCGAGCAGAATCCGAAGAGATTGGGCAAGACCATGGAAGAGATAATTATTCCTAATCACGCCAGAGTATTCGAGAAACACAGCTTCAGTTTTTTCGATGGAAAAATCAACGCGCTACTCCATAATAAGAACTTGATTGTTATTTATGGAATCGAAGCTCACATCTGTGTTATGCAGTCTGCAATGGATGCCCTGAAAGCCGGATATACTGTAATGATTGTAGGTGACGCAATCTCTTCGCGTAATCCTGTAAATAAAGAAATTGCCATAGACAGATTACATCAGTTGGGTTGTACAATAACATCTACAGAGATGTTATTGTTCGAGATATTAAAAACAGCGAAACACCCGAAGTTTAAGGATATTATCAAGCTTGTAAAATAATTAGCTGGATTTATCAATTCTGACAAAATCAACGCTGATAGCAAACTTCAAATATGCTTTCAGCAGGATTTAATTGACAAAACAAATCTGAAGCTAATTTTATCGACAAACATATACCGGAGTTTCAATGAAAGAAAAAATCTTCGTTCTCGACACAAATGTTCTGATTCATAATCCTAAAGCTCTCTTTGCCTTCGATGAACACCGCGTTGTTATCCCAATTACTGTTATTGAGGAAATTGACATGTTTAAAAAAGGGGTGGATGAAAAAGGACGCAACGCACGCCAGATTGGTCGCTTTCTGGATCAACTCAGGGAAAAAGGAAGCCTCAAAAATGGGGTAGAAACAGAAACAGGTGGAACTATTCAGGTGGCGATGAGCCGGAAGATTACCGATACAACCAGCGATATTCTCATTATTGACACAAACGACAATCTGATAATCGGTACAGCGATGTATTTTCAGAATAAATATCCTGAATCCAAAGTTGTTATGGTCTCTAAAGATGCAAATGTGCGTATCAAAGCTGACGCGGTAGGCTTAGTCGCCCAGAATTTTGAAAGTGATAAAGTTAAATTCGACGAATTATTTACAGGCTATAGCGAAATGAAAGCCACAAAGCGTCGCTGGGACAGTCTCAATAACTCAGGTAGCGTCAAACTGCGTGACGTGGACTTCTTTCCAAATGAATTCGTTGATGTAAGCTATAAAGATGAAGTTATAACTACCCGCTGGCACTGTCCGGGAAAAACGCTCAAACCTTTAGAAATCTACAAAGGACAGGATGTTTTTGGAATCAGTGCCAGAAACAAAGAACAGGAACTGGCTCTTGACTTACTTCTTGATGACTCTGTTCGCTTAGTCAGCCTTGTTGGTATAGCGGGAACAGGCAAAACTCTGTTGGCTATGGCTGCCGGGTTGAATCAGGTTGTTGAAGAAAATAAATATACGCGTCTCGTAATCTCACGTCCCATTTTTCCACTTGGT
The DNA here is from genome assembly GCA_021106755.1 of Candidatus Cloacimonadota bacterium. Taxonomy (GTDB): domain Bacteria; phylum Cloacimonadota; class Cloacimonadia; order Cloacimonadales; family JAIOQZ01; genus JAIOTM01. The sequence continues at coordinate 3,761 of JAIOTM010000115.1, forward strand.
AAAGATTTGGGATTTCTGCCCGGTTCTAAAGAGGAAAAATTCAATCCATGGATGCAACCTATCTATGACAATATGGAAATTCTCATCTATGGTCATAACGAAAAAGCAGACAACGGCAATGGCAAAGTCTTTGGGAAAAAACGTCCTTCGCTGGATGAATACTTAGAATACGGCTTCATCGAACTGGAACCGTTAACCTATATACGGGGACGAAGCCTTCCCAACCAGTTTATCATCATTGATGAAGCCCAGAACCTTACTCCCCACGAGATGAAAACCATAATAACAAGGGCTGGAGAGGGAACCAAAATCGTACTGACCGGCGACCCCTATCAGATTGATATTCCATATCTTGATTCAGAAAGCAATGGTCTCAGCATGGCTGTAGAGAAACTTAAACAAGAAGCGATTATCGGACATATTACACTAACAAAAGGCGAACGCTCACTATTGGCGGATATCGCCGCAAAATACTTTTAGGACAGAATGACACAGGAAAATCGGATTACCAAGCAAATTTCGGTGGAAGAACTGATTATCGGTATGACTCTCGGTGCGGCGGTGTATAATACTCAGGGACGTAAGTTACTGGATAAAGGTTTTACTATAGCTTCTGAGCATGAGATTCAAAAGATACACGATAGTGGGCAACAAAATGTTCTCATTGATCTGGGTAGTTTAATTGTCGGAGCAGAAACCGAATTAGATGATTCTGGAAAACCCGGAGACGCGGCGAGGAAAGATGCCGCTATCTGGGAGGAAGAATCGGACGATCCTGTTTACATTATTGAGAGCCTGAAAGAGGAACTGACACTCGCACGGGAAATTTACAATTCAGCGAAGAAGTATGTTAACGACCTGATGCGGGATGTCCGTATGGGCAAGAATATAGATAACGAACAAATTGCGGAAATATCCAATCAGTTAGTTGAGAGCATGGTACGTAATCCTCAGGCACTCCTTTCCATGGTCAATCTCAAGAAACTGGATGAATATACATTTAACCATAGTATAAATGTGACTACTCTGGCGGTTTCGATTGCTCGACAACTTGGCGTATCAAAGGATGGTATGCGCCAGATTGGTATTGGAAGCCTTCTGCATGATGTAGGCAAAGCAAGAATACCTCTTGAGATTATCAATAAGCCCGGCAAGTTAAGCAATGAAGAGTTTGCGATAATCAAGAAGCATCCGGTTTTTGGCTCAGATATTTGTCTCGAAGAAAAAATAGACGATGATGTGGTCATGGACATTGTCCGGCATCATCACGAGTCATATAGTGGTGGTGGTTATCCCGACAGGTTAGATAAAACAACTATCAGCAAGTATGCTGCTATTGCTGCTATCTCAGACGTTTATGACGCACTGACAACCGCGCGTAGCTATAAGAAACGGTTCTCTCCTCCCGAAGCAATACGCATCATTAACAATATGGCTAACGAAAAATTCGACCGGAGATTAGTTAATCATTTCATCAAGATTATCGGGATTTTCCCGGTTGGCAGCGTAGTTAAACTTAGAAGCGGAAGAGTTGCCATTATAATTGGATTCATGCAGAATAATCTTCTCAACCCCCTTATCCGTATCCTGATAAACGAATTCGGCGAGAAATCGCATATTACCAGTGTACTTGAACTTGATGAAATCCCGGATACGATTGTTGATCTCAATCCCGGATTTGTATATCCCGGAAAACT
>JAIOTM010000218.1 GCA_021106755.1 Candidatus Cloacimonadota bacterium
AGAAAGTAGTACAGCTTCTGAAATATAGATTAGTGGAATGTGAGTTCTTGAAGCAAGGTGAAATTCTTTTGCCTTAATTGATTACTAAAGTCTTCAAATCTAAGATTAGCGATGAAATTGCACTTGTCGCGATAAATGCAAACGGTTCGGTCAATGGTCAACCCCTGAAAATTGCAGGGATTATGGAAATTGTTGTTGGACCAACCGGAAAATATGGGTATATTCATTTCGACGATGCTGTATCACTACTGCGAATGGAAGAAATGCAGGTTAGCGAAGTTGCTGTCAGGCTTCACAATTTTGCTGATCTTGAAAAGGTTAACTCGATTTTACAGGAAAAACTAGGAACAATTAAGAACGAAAAAAATAACCCAATATTCGAAATTCACACCTGGGAAAAACTATCGCCTTTTTACAGCATTGCCAGCATGATTGATATGATGTCTCTCTTCATACAGGTAATCTTAATAGGCATTGTTCTGGTAAGTATTATGAATGTGATGATTATGGCTGTTTACGAACGCACTAAAGAAATTGGGGCAATTTCGGCAATGGGAACGCTACCTTCCAAAATCAGATTGATGTTTCTCTTTGAAGGACTGTTTCTCGGCGTGTTCGGTTCAATAATCGGCATCATTATCAGCTTTATAGCTATATTCATTGTTAATATTTCCAGATTGACAGTTGCCTTTGGGAGAAACAGTAACATACTTCTTCAGCCAGAGGTTTCCTTCTCACAGGTCAGCTTTACAGCTTTAATCGTAATTGTTGTAGCAATAGTGGCTGTAATAGAACCCGCGTTCAAAGCATCCAAATTAGAGCCTATTGAGGCTCTTCGGCAAAACTAATATCTGGAGGAATAAATGTTTTCAAAAAGTATAATTTTACTTCTCTCCCTGATGATAATAGTTAGTTTATTATCTTCGGAAGAAGTCAGTGAAGCAGGCAATAAGCTACTGAAAGAAATTGATAGAAACCTCTCGCCAGAGGCTTTTGAGTCTTTGCGGAAAATTATCAATGTAGAACCAAACGGCACGACAAAGGATTTTGTCCTTTACGCCCTGAAAAAGGGAAATGATAAAATGGTAACAACATTTCTATCGCCAAAATCCGAAGTCGGACGCTCTACCCTGCGTCTGGATGAGAATATGTGGCTCTACATTCCCAATGTTGGAAAGCCAATGCGCATAACAAGTTTGCAGTCTGTAATCGGTGGGATTTTTAATAACTCGGATATTATGCAACTTGATTATATAGCGGAATATGATGTAATCGAGATGGTTGACGATAACAGTAACAAATTGCTAACGTTAAAAGCTAAAACCCATAACGTTGCATACGACAAATTGAAGATGTGGGTGAATACCAAACACAAAACGCCTGAAAAAATTGAGTGCTATACTGCAAGTGGTATGTTGATAAAAACACTTCGCTTTAAGGAAATAAAAGACTTCGGATATGGGATTATACGTCCTTCGGTTTTGGAAACAGACAGCCCGTTACACAAAGGATATAAAGCTGTTATGATATACGCTGAAATGAAACCGCGTAAAATAGATGATGAGGTATTTACCCTTAATTATATGTCAAAAGTAAAGGATTTAAGGAATTAGTATTGCGGAAAATCCTTTCTAATATAAGCGTTTCAGTTATTCTTTTTCTTGCAGGTTTGCTGTTTGCCGAAGATTATTCTTTTGATTTTGAGGAATATCAAAAGAAGCCTTATGAATATGTAGGTACTATTCAGGTGCAATCAGATTTTTCAAAATTCAATCATTCATCTGAATTATACAAATTGAGTTTTCTGAATAAGGAGAAGAAGAAGTGTTCGGATTCATATCTGGCATTCTTGCAATTGAAAGGTAGTTACGAAATCTCTGAATTTAAGCTTTACGCGGATATAAAAGACCAGTTAGCATATACTATCAACGATGAATTTGATAATACTTTCAGTATTTACGAAGCTTTCATAAATGCTGACATTTCCACTAATATTGATTTGCTGGTTGGAAAGAAATCAATTAAATGGGGAAAAGGATACATCTGGAATCCGGTTTCATTTGTGGGACGCCAGAAAGATATAAACGATGTTGACGCGGGTCTGGAAGGTTTCTGGATGGTAAAACTCGACTATGTAAAAAGCCTTTCAGGTGCTTTGCAGAATTATACCATCACTCCGGTAATTATACCTGTAAAGGGAGAGATAAATGAAGATTTCGCGGGCGAAGATGGCTTTAATTTTATCCTGAATAATTACTTGCTGATGAGCGATACCGATATAGATTTTTATCTCTTTTACCATGATTCTGACTTGCGTAAACTTGGTGCCGATTTTGCCCGAAATATTTTTCCTAATTGGGAAATACACGCGGAATATGTATTTGAAAAAAAACTGACAACAATCTCGTGGGATTCAAACTCTTCACTTGAGTCTGACACCACTGATGGGCATCATTATCTGTTTGGAACCAGAATTCTATTTGAAACGAATACTACATTAATTGCCGAATACTTCCATAATGATGCGGGATTTGATAAAGACCAGATGAGTAATTTCTTTGAGACTATTGAATACGCGATTTCGCAAGATCCAAGCTTAATGGCTGGCATTAAGCAGTATCAAGGTGAAAATTTCAACAGCCAGTTTCTTATGAGAGATTATCTGTATATAAAGCTGTCTCATCCTGAACCATTTGACATACTCTATTTCACTCCTTCCATTTTTGTTCTTTATAATCTCAATGATAAAAGCTCTATGGCTGGAGGAGAATTTTCATATTCCCGCTTTGAAAATTTGAGCTTGAAAATGAAATATAATCTACTGTTGGGAGTTGATAATACAGAATTTGGCGAGAAAACCAATTCAGGGAAACTATCTTTGCAAATGGGCTATACTTTTTAATCTGTAGTGATTTCAATCTTTCGGCTTTATCGAACCATCTTCGCCAAAAATCAGTTTATGATTCGGGAAATCCTCATTTGTTAGTTTACGAATAAGCTTGAAAGCCCGTAGTTCGGGATCAGATTCGCGTACCTGCTTAGTAAACTGAATAACAGAGTGGAATTGTCCTTCGATGAATTTACCGTTATCATCAGTAGTAACCTCAAGAAGTGGCGCGTAGCCTTTTACTCCCGTTAAGCTGAATCTCGACCATGTAAGGAAATTCCCCAGACTGTACGCTATGAAGCGGTCTTTGTAAAGCTCCACGGCACGGGGTACATGCGGACCATGCCCGAAAACAACATCGGCTCCGGCGTCAATCATAGCACGGGCAAAACGTACCGGATTACCACGGTTTTCGTGCCTGTAGTACTCGGTTTTGTTTCGGACATGGGTTTTGTCAGCACCTTCGCTACCTATGTGCATCGAAACAACGGTGATGTCGGTATTCTCGGAAAGTTCCGATACCATTTCGCCAGCGAGAGGAATATCGAGAGGTGAATTACAGCTCTTGAACGGGGCAAAAGCGATAAATCCGATTGTCAATCCGTTACGGGTAAGTACTGTAGAAGAGTAGTTGCCATAGCCAGCATAGCGAATTCCCATCTCACCCAGTTTACGCCGCGTTTGGTATTTTCCTTCTTCACCAAAATCACGGGCGTGGTTGTTGGCAATGCTGAAAGCGTCGAAACCCCAATCCCAAAAGCGTTCTGCCAAAGCTGGTGGAATTCGGAAGGAGTACGAATTTCTGCCCTTCCATGCATAACCGCCTGTACAAATAACACCTTCTAAGTTTCCAAAAGCAATGTCGGCTGAACGTATGATATTCTCTACTTCTGGATGCAGCATATTTCTGCCCCCGTCAGGAGGAAGGTATTCAACAGATGGAAAATCGGTACCCGGCATTATGTCTCCCGCGAAAATCATTCGCAAACGGGTATCTATAGCTTCCGCTTCAACGCTGACACTGTCAGGAGGTTCAATCGGTGGTGGGGTAGAGGCTTCTACCGAATCGACAATTACTTCGGCGGGTGCTTCCGGGGTCGTAGTAGAATCGGCAACAGTTTCCGGCTCGATAGGCTTTTCCAAAGGTGCTTCCTGATATATCTTTACACCTGGCGCGCACGAAGTCGCAACTAAGCTGATTATTATCAAAAGCAGGATAGTGTAATATTTATTACTCATCTATTACTCCAGTAAAAAAAGATAATTGAATTACCAGTAAGCACTGATTATGGGAAGTGTCCAGTTTTTTATGGGGAAACTATGAGAACTTAGTTGATTATTCAGAATCTCGGGTACTTCGAGTCGTAACGCAGGACGACGACTCGAAACCCCAGGACAATGCTCGACCCGACGTACCTTTCGGGTCGAAGCAAATCAACGCTTTTCGTCATGCGGAAAAATCCCCAAGCCAACGTAGCAAAAAATCAGGAGTAGCCGGAAATATTTTCCTTCGTATTTGTATCCTAAGTGTCCGGCATAATCTCCCAAGTATAAAAAACATCTGTAACTACACAAGTCATAGTAATATAAAGAACTGCCACTGTTTCTTATTCTCTGGCATCACTATTGCAACAATTCTTCTGGAAATGACCGAAATTGCTCAAGGTTAGTGCGGTTTCTGTCGAAATAACAACAGACGGGAGACGAAAATGTCTGGAGAGATAAGTTTTTCAGGATTAGCCTCTGGAATTGATTTCAGTAGTATGGTCGATCAGTTGATAGAAGCTGAGAAGTATCAGGCGAATAAACTGGATCAATGGAAGCAGGAATGGGAAGTCAAATCCGACAAGCTAGATGAGTTGGGTACTAAGTTTTCCGCGTTGCAAACGACAATTACCGCTCTAAAGAGCCGTTCTTCGTTTTTTTCCCGTTTGGGAACAACCACCGATTCCACTATTGCCACTATAGCGGTGGACAGCACAGCTATTCCGGGTTCTTACAATATCACCGTAGCGACAAATTCCAAGCATATTATGCAGGCACGTGGTCAGACAGACGCTACCAGCAATGTGCTTACCGCCGGGCAAAGTATTCAGATAGATATTGGCGCGGAAAGCTATACCGTTAATGGTGGAGCAGGCAAGAGCCTCAATGATATTCGCACCGAAATAAACGCCAACATGGCAGGCGTAACGGCGGAAGTCGTTGACGATGGCTCTTCAAGCAACGCTTTCCGACTTCAGTTGACCAGCGTTAGCGGCGGGACTGCTAACGAAATAATTATTACGGAAACAGGCTCCGACCTGTTCGCAAGTGCTATAGATTCGGTTGAGGAGATTGACGCTCTAACAGGGGACGCGTTAGTAGCGAATTCTGGAACCGGAAATTATACAGGGCATGTTAACAAACGTTTCCTGTTCCAGATTACAGAAGGCGGAACTGTCGGTACAGACGGTGTCGAAATAGTCTGGACGGACGAGCAGGAAGGTAAGAGTGGTTCAATAACGATTTCCGGAGCTGGAACTTATACTGTTGCTCAGGGCGTGGAACTAACTTTTACGGGTGGCGAAATTTATGTAGAAGATGGTACTTACGCGCTGGATGTTTTTCACCCGAATATGCAAGCCGGACAGGATTCAGGATTAGCACAGGCGGAAAAAGAGGTACACTCCGGCATGGCGGATTCCAACACTACCGCTGTAACGACTTCTGATGCCACTTTTTCTTACTCTTACGCCGGAATCGACATAAGCCCGATAAGTGTAGCAGCGGGTACTACTTTGCAGGGGCTTGCCGGTCTTATTAATACAGATTCGGATACTCCCGGTGTGAAAGCAACAATTATCAACGATGGTAGCGGTATGCCCAACTCCTATCACTTAGTGCTGACCGGAACCAACAGCGGTGCGGCTAACAAGATAGAGGATATAGATTTTTCCAGTTTCAGTGCCGGGGCTTTTGCTTCGGGAAGTTTCTCCAAAACGCAGGTAGCAACCAACGCGATGGTTAAGCTGGATGCCTATCCTTCGGGTGACCAATGGCTGCAAACTGATTCCAACCTTATTTCCGGTCTGATAGAAGGTGCTTCAATAACGATTAAATCGGCAGGCTCAACCGAGATTACAATAACAAACGATGTTGATGCGATGGCTGACAAAGTAGAAGATTTTGTTGATGCTTACAACGATGTTTTGGAGTATATAAACGAGATTACAGCGGTTTCTCTGAACGAAGAAGGTGAAGCTCAATACGGACAGGGGGGAGCTTTAGTAGGAAATTACGGAATTGAAGAAATTCGTAATTCTATGAGAAAATTTATCAGCGGTCGGGCTGAGGGATTTGATGAAGATGTGGATGAATTTGTACTGATTCCACAACTTGGAATTACAACCGGAGACAGCAGTTTGCTGGAGTATGATGAAACTGTTCTGAAATCAGCACTTAACAACTATGCTGACGATGTCGTCTCTTTTTTCTCGGATGATAATACCGGCGTAAGTTCCAACAGCTACGTATCTTACTATAGTTCTACTTCGTTAACAGAGCCTGGTGTCTATAATTACAAAATTGATGTGGATGCCAGTGGAGATATTACGAGCGCGATATACTGGTATGATGGTGAAACAGAAGCAGATGGACGTTCTATGTCTATCGATAGTACAGGTAAATTCGCGACTGCTACAACAGGTGACGCGAAAGGACTCGCGATTGAAGTAACCAGCGCTGTCAGCACAACTCTTACAGGTTCGATTCGATTAAAACAGGGAAAAGCTATCGAACCTGATGATGTTGCTGACAAAATTGCTGATGATACTTCAGGAATACTTAAAGTCATGGCGAAAAACTACGAAAATATAATAGATAATATTGATTTGAAAATAGAACGCGAGTTAGCCCGGATTGATTTAGTGGAAAAGCGTTACCGGGCAAAGTTTGCCAGACTGGAAGTCCGCTTGCAGGAATACAACTCCCAAATGGAGCGATTGCAGAGCGAACTGGCAAAACTGAACTGATAAGTCTGGAGGATATATGAGCAATAGGTTTCAGACCTATAAGCAGGTTAATGTCAATACAATGAATCGCGGCAAGATAGTAGTTATGCTGTTTTCGGGAGCTATAACATTTCTCTCGAAAGCAAAAATGTTTGCTGATAAGAAAGACTATTACCAGAAAGGGAAGTTTATCAACA
>JAIOTM010000021.1 GCA_021106755.1 Candidatus Cloacimonadota bacterium
CAAAGAAAGTGGTTCAATCGCAGAAGTGTTATTGAGGCAGATATTGGACACATGAAGAATGATCACCGTTTGAATCGCAATTACCTGAAAGGTAAAATGGGTGATGAATTTAATGCTGTAATGGCTGCTTGTGGTTATAATTTACGATGTATTTATAGGCGCATTGCGTCTATTTTTTTTGTTTTCAACAAATTACGGCAAAAGTTGCTTAAAAATATGTACTTTTTCGCAGTTTTACTAAAAAAACTCAGATTCATTGAATTATCAGAAATGCAACTACAGATAATTTAGATTGAAACCCGATTTTTCAGGTTCGACTAAGTAAGAAATCCAACTATTCACTATCTATTTGCTATAACGACCGCTTTTGCTGTCACTTAAATAACACAATCATCTTCATTGTGGGGGTATGCGTGTATGACTATAAACTGATTTAAGAACAATGTTTTTTGGGGAAACAAACAAAATCCCCGTCCCGGCAAGCCGGAGCGGGGATTTCTATAACTCATTCAGCGGGTGCTATTCCGCCATTTTTTTGTATTTTTCGTAGCGTTGTTTCGCGACTTCGGCAGCTTTTTTCCAGAAGGCGTCAACGCGGTCAGGGAAGGTCTGTCTGAGCGAAGTGTAGCGTTTTTCGCGTTTAAGGAATTCGACAAACTCCATCTTTGGTTCTCTGGAATCGAGTATGAACGGATTTTTTCCTTCTTCCTCTCTACGTGGATTAAAGCGATAAAGTAACCAGTAGCCGGAATCCACAGCGAGTTTTTCTTCGAGCTGGGTATCTTTCATATCGCAACCGTGGTTAATACATGGTGCGTACGCAATTACAATGGAAGGACCGTTGTACTCTTCGGCTTCTTTCATTGCTTTTACCAACTGGTTTCGGTTAGAACCCATCGAAACAGAGGCAACATATACATAGCCGTAGCTCATCATCATAGCGGCAAGGTCTTTTTTGTTTGTGTTCTTTCCTGCTTCGGCAAACTTAGCAACCGAGCCAAGCGGAGTGGCTTTGGAAGCTTGTCCACCAGTATTGGAATAAACCTCGGTATCCACAACAAGAATATTTACGTTCTTGCCTGAAGCCATTACATGGTCTAATCCACCAAACCCGATGTCGTAAGCCCAGCCGTCACCACCAAAGCACCAGATGCTCTTATCCACGAAATAGCTATCAAGTTCTTTTACCCGCTTGAGAACAGTTATTAACTCGCCGGAGGCGGCGTTAATGGCAGTCGGAAGCAACTTCTGGATTTCGCGGCTGTTTGCTTTGGCATCTTCTTCAACGCTGTTAAACAGTTTCATACCTGTTTCGAGAGCCGCTTTAATCTCGCCACTAACACCAAGAGTGAGGGCTTTTTCTACGTTATACTTGAGTTGCTTACGGTTGGAGTCCACCGCGAGGCGCATTCCGAAGCCGTATTCAGCGTTATCTTCAAACAGTGAGTTAGCCCAGGACGGACCGTATCCATGCTTGTTTTTTGTATAAGGTATTGTTGGGAATGTTCCGCCCCAGATAGAAGTACAGCCAGTCGCGTTGGCAACAATCATGCGGTCGCCAAAGAGTTGTGTAATCAGCTTCACATAGGGAGTTTCGCCGCAACCGGCACATGCACCGGAGAATTCCAATAGCGGTTGTTTGAACTGACTTCCCTTAACTGTGTTGACTCCCACTACACTGCTGAGAACATCTTCGGGAAGATTCTCGAAGAAAGATACGTTCTCGTTTTCGCCTGCTTCGCGTTCTTCCGCGATAGGTACCATCTCAAGGGCATCCTTCGGGCAGGCATTAACGCAGTTCCAGCAACTCTGGCAATCTTCCGGATAAATCTGAATTTTATAGTCGTGAGTCTCACCGTCTTTGCCCATTGCTTTCAGGGTAGTGAATTGCTCAGGTTTTCCGGTCAGAAGAGGGCGTTCAATCAGCTTACTACGAACAGCCGAGTGAGGACAAATCAGCGAGCATTGGTTACACTGGATACATTTTTCAGCAATCCAGCGCGGAACCATTGGAGCAACGCCACGTTTTTCCAGCTTGGTTGTACCGCTTGGGATAAAACCATCATACGGCATGTGCGAAACCGGAATTTCGTCCCCTTTTTCGCGCATAATCTTTTCGATTACATTACGGGTGAACTCGTCCGCGTTGTCGGGTACCAGTTTTGTCAGTTCAACGTGCTTGCATGGAAGTGCCGGAAGATTGGAAATTTCCTGCAATGCTTCGTTGGTGCTGTCAACTGCTTTCCAGTTCATTTTGATTATTGCTTCACCTTTTTTGAAGAAGGTTTTTTTAATCGCGTTTTTTATCATTTCAATTGCTGTATCACGCTCAAGTACGCCGGAAATAAGGAAGAACGCTGTCTGCATAACCGTATTAATGCGTCCGCCCAAGCCAACTTCAGTAGCGATTTTCAGTGCGTCAATATTGTAGAACTTTATTTTCTTCTCAACGATAGTTTTCTGCATATCTTCGGTAAGATGGTAGAAAGCTTCATCCTGTTTCCAGTTAGAGTTTAAGAGGAAAACCCCGCCATCTTTGATGCCTTCGAGTATATCGAAACGACCAATAAACGCCTGATTATGGCACGCGATAAAGTTCGCGTTTGTAGCAAGATATTCAGATTGAATAGGTTTCTTGCCGAAGCGTAGATGGCTACGGGTAATTCCACCGGACTTTTTGGAGTCG
>JAIOTM010000033.1 GCA_021106755.1 Candidatus Cloacimonadota bacterium
CGTTGCGTCGTGTCAGAATCTTACACGCCGAGATGAGATGGGCAAAGCCTTTCTTCTCGACGAGCCGCCCGACGGCTAAAATCAGCGGGACATCGTCGCGCTCTTTCGGCACGACCGTCTTGCCAAGCTCGATGCCATGATAGACCCGATGGAACTTCCCGGCTGACGACGGAAACGTCTCGGCAAGAAATTCGCGGTTATAATCGGTGCACGTGACGACGAAATCCGCATCGGCAACGAGCCGCTCAAGCCCCGCCGCGGCTACGTAGAGGTCGCGTGCGTGACACGAGAAACTGAATGGCATTTTCAACCATTTTGCGATTGTTCGTCCGACCGCACCCGGCAGAGAGGCGAATTGTGCGTGAACGCGGGTGAAGCCGCCTCGCGCGATTCTCCGTGTAGCCCATACGCTTGCCGGCAGTCGCATTGGAACCCCTGAGATGATTCCGTTGTCTGCGAACAACTGCATGGCGAGTGTGAGATAGTCACGCGGTCGGGTCAGCAGCGCGACGGTTTTGGCCACCATCGAAGCCGGCGAGATGATATGAGGGAGAAACCATACGCGTTCGGAGAGTTCGGCGAACTCGTCTGCAAGACGACCACGGGGATTGCGACCGGTCGCGAGTATCTCGAAGTCGAGACCTTGGCGGGCAAGCGCCGACATCTCACGCATGAGAAATGTCTCGCTCGGGTTGGGCCAGTCGCCCATGACAAAAAGCACACGCGGCTTCATGCTCGTTCGATCCAGTTCAGGGTCAATTCCGTAATCTCTCTTTCCCACTCTAGCGAATAGAAGTCGTGATTGCTCCCATCGATGGTGACGAACCTGCTCGGGATGCCGACCTCGTTTGTGAACGTTTCGTAGTGTTCGCGTGCGTCAGCCGCTTCCCGGTCGGCGCCGCCGTGGATAAAGAGCACGCTGCCGGCATAATCGCGAAACGCCGACATGACGTCGCGAGCCGAATCCTTCCTGTCGTGCTCGGCGGACTTTCCGTAATGTCCGAAGAGCACCTTGCGCACGCTTGCCAGGTCGATGGCGCCGGCCAGCAGCCGCTTCCACGTCGAGAACGAAAAGAGCTTTCGGAAATATCCACCGGCATATTTTCTCGTGCGTGCGACACTCTCGGCGGCTTTCTTTTGCCCAATGAAGGGCAGGGTGCTCAACAGAACCATCCGCTTCACTTCGGCCGCAGCGTGGCCGCGCCGATGGCTACGTTTCCTCCCGAGCATATTCCCCACAACGACATCTCGGCGTCGGGAAAACGCGCTCGGAGGAAGTCGATTGCGGCACAGGTGTCCTCAATCATGGTGTCCAGGGTAGCTGCATCAGGCTTGCCCTCGGAGTCGCCTCGTCCACGTAAGTCGAATCGCAGACAGCAGATACCGCGTTCGGCCAGGGTGCGCGAAACCTTTACGATGAGACGGTGCGGACCGATTCGATATCCACCCCAGCCGTGGATGAAGATAACACACGCATCGGCGGAGTTGGCTCTGTCGGGCCTCGTCAGGACACCGACCAACCTCGAACCCGAACTGTCGAAACCGACCCATTCTTCCATGAAGCGGACCCTACTTTTGGCTTAGCCAATTAATTGTGGTGGTGATGAGTTCCGTTGCCGGGACTATGTCGATGCGATCCCAGATGGGGCGTTCGCGGATTCCCGCAACGTCAACCGAGCCGTCGGCCGCACGAACAGCATCAGCGAAAGTGTTAAGTTCGCCGGAGACCTTTGCGTTGAAGGCAATTTGTACCGTAAGTGTTCGCACGGGACAGGGCGGAACGGGTTGGATGGGCGTGCTGATGTCCAGCTCAATGAGTTCGTCAAGGAGCGTTTTGCCGAGGGCCCAGCCGTCAAGGTCAATGAAACCGGTCTGTTCGAGTTCGGCTCGCGCGGCTTCAAATGACGTCCGCCCCTTTCCAGCGGTTATCATCTCTTTGATGAGTTTTCGTCGCCAGAGAATATCGACGTACTTTCGCCCCGACAGGATTGGTTCCCATAGGACGATTGCGTCCAGGTCGTCCACTTCGTTGCGCCCCAGCCAGCAGAGTGTCGCACCGAGTCGCAGTCCGAGCAGCGAAATCTTCTCGCAACCGGTTTCGCGGCGCAGCAGATTCGCGGCGGTCACAATGTCGCGCAGCCATTGTGCAATAGTCGCGTCACGGAAGCGTCCGAAACTGTCGCCGCAGCCTGAAAGGTCAAAGCGCAACGCAGCGAAACCCGCCTTGGCCAACTGCCACGAGGCGGTGGTGAGCACGCGGTGTGCAAACTTCTTCTCCTCATCGAACGGGTGCATGATTAGAATAGCGCCGCAGGGGTGTCCCTGCGGCAGCGATAGCGTCCCGACCAGTTCGGTATCCGCCGATTGAAAGCGCAAAAAGCGCTCGTTCACGATTGTCCCTTCGCTTTCAGTTTCCCTGCGACTACTTCCGCGATGGAGTTCACGGTCTGGAACGCGGTGATGTCGAAGTCGCCCTCGTCGAAACTTATCTCGAATGCTTCCTCGCAGCCGACCACGAGTTCGAAAATCTGAACCGAATCAATCCCGAGCGTCTCCAGCAAATTCGCATCGTCGGCAATCTCATCCGGCGAGACGTTCAGAAACAGCCTCTCGACGATCATCTCTTTTAGCGTATCGTTGATCGACCTGTCCATTCGACGTCCTTTCCTTTTCGGTGATGGTTTCACGCGCACGCGTTTTTTTTTC
>JAIOTM010000432.1 GCA_021106755.1 Candidatus Cloacimonadota bacterium
TATGTTCTGGGCTGAAGCCCTTATTATGACGGAAACAGGAAGCTCGACCGGAGCTGTCCAGATTGCGGGTACAGATGCGGTTACGCAGATTCCATTCTTCATCACTACTTGTGACTACACGCTTATTGGCGAAGAACTCTACGCTGCTGCTGCCTATCTTGCTCGTGAACCACTACAACTTGGGTCTTTGAAAGCACAGGATTATTTCAAATTCCTGATTCTTTCGTTTGTTATTGCTGGTGCAGTATTTTCTACAGCACACTTAACCTTCATAATCAATGCGTTCCCGGCGAAGTAGGAGGATAAATGAAACGTCAAATACCATTATTAATCGTGATTACGCTGGGTCTTCTTTTCATGGCTCACGCGTTTATCCCGCATAAAATATCTCAGGATTTCTACAACCAGTGGTACCGCGAATGGGTGAAAGCTGTTTCACCATTTGCCGCACTACTTGGTATATACAGTCTTATAAATGTTCATGTTAGAAAAATCAAGCGTAAAGCACATAACTGGCAATACAGTATAGCTACTCTTCTCGGTATTATTGTTACCGCTGTTGCAGGTTTTGGGTGGGGCTCCGAATCCGGTAGCCCATCCAGCTGGATTTACGAAAATATTATGATGCCACTCTGTGCGACAATCTTCGCTCTTCTGGCATTCTATATTGCTTCGGCAGCTTACAAGGCTTTCCGGGCACGTTCTATTGAGGCTACCGTGCTTCTCGCGGCAGCTATAATTGTTATGCTGGGGCGGGTTGCTCTTGGAGCCGCGATTACTCATTGGATACCGGATGCTACCAAGTGGATTCTCACAGTGCCTAATCTCGCTGCAAAGCGTGGTATCGCACTTGGTGTTGGATTGGGAATGACAGCTACATCGCTTAAAATCATTCTCGGCATCGAAAGAACTTATCTCGGTGGGGGTGACTAATGAGTTGGTTTGAAAAACTACAAAACCTCGACCGCCGATATATCTATATTGTTGTGGCATTGTGTATTATTATACCATTTACGTTTACGTTCCACACAAACACATATACAACCGAACCGGTTGAGAATATCTATCAGCTAATCGACTCTTACGCAGGACGTGAAGACCGTGCTATTCTTTTATCTATTGAGCACGATCCGTCAACCTCACCTGAGTTACAGCCAATGGAAATCGCTATAGTGAGACACTGTTTCGAGCGCGGAGTTAAGGTCTTTTTCCTTACTTTCCGTATTACAGCGTCACCGATTATTGATTATGTTATCAACACAACCAAGGAAGAATTCGCTGATATTCAATCAGGTGTGGACTACGTTAATTTCGGATACAAGCCTGCCGCTCTCTATCTGCCGATTATCCTCGGTATGGGTGATGACATCGCCGAAGCGGTAGAGACCGATTCTGAAGGACGAAAACTGAACAATCTGGAAATTATGAAAGGCATTAAAAATTACAACGAAATGAATCTTGTGGTTGAGTTCTCCGGTTCCAGCTATGGTTTTGGCTGGATTACTTATGCCCGTAGTCGTTTTGGTGCCAATGTTGCCGCAGGCATTACCGCTGTTATGGCTGCCGACACATACCCGTACATCCAATCGGGACAACTCGTTGGAGTGTTGGGCGGACTCAAAGGCGCAGCCGAATACGAAAAGCTTGTTGACCTGTTTGCTGTTAATCAGCTTGAATTCAGTAAGGAACAGGAGAAGCAGACTTTTCCGCGAATTAACAACGATGATATACTCTATAAATTCAAAACCGCGCGTATTGGTATGAATGCTCAGAATGTAGCACATGTGATGATTATCGTCTTTATTCTGATAGGTAACATTGGATACTTTCTGGAACGCCGACGCAAGAACAAGCAAGGTGAGGGGAGCTAATCATGATAGAAACAATTGGAATCTGGGTCGCGGCATTTCTTACGTTGTCCATCTTCTCATTCCTGTATAAGGACAACCCGTTCTATAAATTTGCGGAACATCTTTATATAGGTGTTTCAATGGGATATGGTATTCCATTGATGTACAAATTATCGTTTATCCCCTTTGTGTATAAACCAATTTTCAAGATGCACGAATTCATTCTGATAATTCCGGCTTTAATGGGTATTATGTTCTGGTTCCGTTTTTCTCGGAAATGGGGCTGGATGGCTCGTTATCCCATGGTATTCTTCATGGGTATCGCTGGTATGGGAGTTCCCCTTTCTATGCATGCTTCTGTACTTGTACAGATGCGGAGTGCTATGCTTCCCTGGGAAAACTTCAATATCTTCCTGATTTTTCTCGGAACAATAACTATCCTCATGTACTTCTATTTCTCCAAAGCCCATACAGGACTTTATGGAAAGTTTACTAAAATTGGTATTTGGTACATGATGATTGGTTTCGGAGCATCGTTTGGTTATACGGTTATGGCACGTATTTCGCTACTAATCGGTCGTATTCAGTTCCTGATGTACGATTGGTTGGGATTTGGTCACTAACACTTCCTGAATGGAAGAAACAATATACGGCGTGGTTGTTTTATAGACTACGCCGTTTTTATATAGTTATTTGAATAAATCAATAAGACAAATATCCCATAGCCAACTTATAGTGAGGGATATCAAAAAACCTAATAGGGAGAATCCCAAAAGTTTAAGAAATCCAAATTTCAGGAAATGAGATTTAAACAAAATTTGGCATTCTTGTTTCTTATTAAGCTTCCAGTGATGAACAATGAAATGATGTCTGAGCATCCTTTTCTTATTTATTTTTGTTAGTTCTCCCAAATATCCGAACCACTTCTCTGTTTCTAAAGATCTACAGACAAGTAAATGCTTGCTACTTAGAAAATCAATACTCTCTTCTTGAGAAGCCATGTAAAGAAAATGTATCTTATCAAATTGGCACAGAATCAATTCATTTCTTTTTGCATATTTCTGCAAATCAGTATCAAGAATCCTGTAATCATTTATACGGATATCAAATATCTCATGGACCTTGCAGACTCTCTCAAAAATAGACATCTTAGGTTTTGACACTTCATAGAAGACATTATCAGTATCCAAAAATCGAAGCCGTAGATAAACTTGTTCTGGATAACTCTCAGGTAATTTTTCAGTAAATGATATCTTGAATAATTGACATTTGAAACTATCTTCTCTAAGTAATGCTACATCTAAAAGTTTAACATCAGGTATTGTGTATTCCAAATCATTTGATAATTTTGCTTTGTACCAAAGTTCCTCAGTATCCTTAGTTAACTCGACTCCTTCATTGAATACATTTTTAATATTCTCTTCGTTTAATACATCATTGATAGATTCTAACTTGTAATCATGAGGAATATGTAAGTAAACAGACTCAACTATTTCGGGATTAACAAAGAAGCCCAAATCAACAATATTCTTAGCACCAATTTTGGATAGTTTCCAATAGTTCACATGAAAATCTATAATCCGCTTAACTGAAGATTCTTCATTATACTTATACCAAATTCCGATACAATTCATACAATATACCTATATGATTGTGGAGCAGTATCAACATTCAATTTGCTTAGAGAATGTGGGTGACTGTATTTCTTGAACTTTGAGACGATTATTGCATACCCTTTATCTTTGCCAGAAAAATACTTCTCAAATTCTTCATAGCTAATCCCTGCATCACGTTGAGTTTCCAACCAAAGAGTTTCAATACTATCATGAATGATACCACCAATAGTAAATTCACCAATAACAAGTTGTTCCGGTGTACTGGAATATATCACAACAGATTTTACATTTTTTGTAAAAATCCTTTTTCTGAATTCGTATTTCTTCTCGCCAGAAAGAATTCTCTGAGCATATTTGGGCTTAATAGATAATAAAACTTTCATCTGCATTTGTTCTTTTTAGTATCTTTTTGAAAGAAGTATTTCCAATTGAAGAAATACCTCTTGGTGGATTTTTCAAATCTTTTACAATGTCAAGTTCAAGAAGATCATTTAATGTCATCTTTTTAGGAAATGAATAGATATTCAGAAAGTTAACAAGAAATGGTCGACTGTGTTGATTTCTATCCCACATTTCTTTCAATTCTTTTTCACTAAATACACTTCGTTGAAATGCACTCTTTTTAAATTGTTTAAATGTTACACAATTGAGATTAACACTTAAGGTTAAACCAACCGTAGTAACTACTGATCTGTATTTCGCAGGTGCTTTCCCGTCACCTGTTCTTCGAAATACGAGTATATCACCTTTTTTTATATCTTTATTGATTGATCTTGATATAAAAACTTTCTCAATTGAATTTGAATGTGATTGTGGTTTGTTAAAGTCATGCGGATTCTCGTTTTTCAATATCGATTCTGGTAGAAGCTTAGTATGATATTCTGGAAATATCTGTACGAAATGTACTCTATCAGTGTTCATGATATAGGGATATGTTTTTCGGGGGTCTTCTTCATTAAAGTCTGGACTGAAATCACGCACAAACACTTTTTCTCCGGTCGAATTATTCACGCCTTTTTCAATGAACCCCCACTTAGTGATTTCGTTTATCATCATCTGCTGTGTCAGTGTTTTATCATAAGCAGTCAGATATATCTCAGATACAGAATTATGCATCGCATTATCGAAAGCTATCTTTAAAAACCTTTCCCCTAAGTTGACACCAAATAAATTGGTCTTAAAAGTACCTATTTTCAATCTTTTTATGGGAGAAAAAGTAGTTGTGAAATCAGGATAATTTTCTTTTTCATCCTCAACTTTCAAGTACAAGAATCCTCTTATCTTGTTTTTTATTTGTAAAACATAAGCTCTTTCAGTAGATTTTCGTTTGAACCAGATATCAAACTCGCAATAATCCTCTCTCAAAGTATCAAAAAACGAATCTTTAAGATTGATTTCGCCAAAATATCTTGGCTCAATATCAACTAATCGATACTGAGTTAGCTGTGGTATGTTCTTAAATAGTATGTCGGCAAAACGCTCAATCGTAAAGACTTTTTCTTGTATTTTCAGACCTTTAGCTTTTCTATGAATTGTTTTGTCTTCACTAATCAGGAAGTCAACTTTTTCTAGATACACTTCGTTCAATAATCTTGTGTCATTTTTATCATTTTGATCTTGATCAATGGAGTTGCATACCGCTATAACATGGGTATCAAGTTCAGATTGAAACGGAAGAAGATTATATGCTCTAAGTTTCTTCTGAATACTATCTCTGTGTTTTTCAGATTCGATTTTTTCAAATTCAGTCTTAGTAATTGCATGATAGAAAAGTTCGTACTCTTGTTCATTCAAATATCTAAAAAAATCTCCTATTGTATCTTTAATCGGGTAGTTGGTTTCACGATGGATAATTACATTAGTATCTAATAGAATCCGTTTCATCTAGACCTCATGAAAATTGGAATCATCTCTTTTTATTTTAAAAATAAACAAAAGGACAATGCTGTCAATATAATCCCTTCTTTTTATTTGTCTTTCTAAAAAATACAGACAACAGACTAAACAGTGTTTTTGTAATCAAAATTAAAATGTGTCTTAGGTTGACATGAACATCAGAACCTTTTTTTTAATATTATTATTGCTTTCAATATTGTTTTTCAGTACAAACTATTTTGAAATACTGTGGGGTTGTCGCAAATAAAGTGAGAGTGAGCAGGATGAAGAAAATTCATGCGTATGTTAAATTTCTCTAAAGTAATTCTTTTGTAAGGCAAGCACAAAGGTTTACTACTATTCACAAAGCCAAACTTTATACAGCTTAAAATGGGACTGTAAAAAAGATTGTGTAAACTTCCTGAAGAACTAATAGTGTCTCA
>JAIOTM010000429.1 GCA_021106755.1 Candidatus Cloacimonadota bacterium
CTGGGCTTTAGAGCTTACCGAAGATAAGCGGGATGCCTTTGTAACTCTGCATCATGTTCTGGTGACTGTTTGCCGATTGATGGCACCTTTCGCACCTTATATCTCTGAGGAAATATTCCGCAACCTGACTAACGAAAAAAGTGTCCACTTAACCGACTACCCGCAATCAGACGCTAAACTGATTAACAGTCAGCTTGAAAGTGAGATGCAGGCGGTTGTTGATGTCGTTACTCTGGGAAGAGTCGCCCGTAACAACGCACAGATTAAGGTGCGACAGACGTTGGGAGACCTCTATCTTCCTGAAAATGTACGCTCTCTTGTAGAACGTATGGAAGCTTTGATTAAAGAGGAAATCAACATCAAAGCTATCCACTATGTAAAAGAAGAAGATGACATGGTTCATTACGAGATAAAACCAAATTTCAAGGTGCTGGGACCCAAAGCTGGCAAGTTAGTAAAGAAAATAGCTTCGGAACTGGCACAAGCAGACGCCAACGCTATTCGCGCAACAATCCTCGATGGTGGAACGCATAGCATTGAAATTGATGGACAGACCGTAGAATTAATCGATGAAGATTTACTCTTTTCTATCCAGAAACGGGAAGGTTACACCTTTGAAAGTAACCGTACCATGTATGTGGCTCTCGACACCCACCTAAGCCCTGAGTTAGTGCAGGAAGGACTTGCAAGGGAGATGGTCAATAAAATCCAATTTTCCCGCAGGGAAATGGGATTAGATATTATGGACAGGATTATTGTTACCTGTGCGGGTCCCGATGAGATTTGTGAAGCGTTGAAGAGCTACAGTCAGTACATAAAAGATGAGACGTTGACAGATGATATACTCAGCGTTTCTACTCCCGCGGAAAAGATGAGCGAACTGGATATAAATGGACACTTAGTACACATCAGAATCGAGAAATCGAATTAATATAAGTATAGAATGGATACGTGATATATGGAGGAGATATGAGATTTAATCTGATATTAGTTTTGTTAAGCCTGTTGGCTATACAACTAACCGCAAGCGATAACTTCGATTCAATTCGAACAATTGAAGGACTGGACGACCGTAGTGACCTTACTTTCAGCGTGTTTGGCGATAATCGGGGTGAATCACTCGAAACCAGCATCTATCTCGCGAGGATGGTTCGCTGGATTGGCGAATCTGACAACGAGTTCGTTATTGGGATGGGCGATCATCTGCGGCGTGGTAAGAATAGCCTGTTCTCGGATTTTATCAAAGAGCACATTTACTGGACACAGCAATTCTTCCCTGGCATAAGCAAGGGTGAGGAAGATTTCTTTGGAGCTGACAACGGTTGCGAGTTCATAAAACAAACCGAGGTTACTTACAATCGGGGATTTGTTTACAACAATACCGGATGTGCTTATTATGTACCTATTACCAGAAATGGCTACGTAATACACCTTATACAGTTAAACAGAATAACAAGTGAATCGGTTAGCAGTAAGGCGGCGTTTCTGAACAAACAACTGAAGGCTTTAAAGAGGGATAAAAAAAGCTTTGTAATTCTGACAGCGAACGCGGATGAAACCAACTGGCTGACATTGCTGCCCAAATCGGTGCAAAAACTCTGTCGCGAAAAAGCTGATTTGATTTTCACATCCAACGATAACTATTGTCACCGGATTCCCCTTAAAGCACGAAAGAAGAACGAACCACTTATGTTAGACACAGGCTCAACCGACCATGCTTATCGCTGGAATCCTAACGGATTTATTCAGATACATGTTTTATCCAATCCATCAGCTCTTGTTGTGCAATATTTAGACCTGTCACAACCACAGCGTGAGATTCAGCATTCCGAATTTGCCTGGATTAAGTATCCGGGAAAACAGGTTGAACCAGCAATCTTCCGTATGGAAAAACCCGAAGAAAATCTGGAAATAATTGTCGGTGTTCTGCCTGAGAAATATAATCAAAAGCAAATCAACAGAATCCTGAGCAAACTCTACAGCAAAGCCGCGAAAGCCGATGTTAGCTATGTGTTGCCAAGTGACACTTTTCCCAATAAAGAAGTTCAGTTCAAAGACCTATGGAGTGTGTTCCCTCTGAATCAGGAAATAATTGTTCTTAAATTGACTCCCCTGGAAATTCGCGAATCTCTCGGCGGTACAGTTCCTGTGGAAAAAGATACAATCCGACTGGCAATTGGCAAGTTTGCTTCGTATTCCGTGATAGAAAAACTGAAGCTTCCTTCAAACCGCATTGAACGCCCCGGAGTTTACGAGATTAAAATACTCCATAATTGGGTAGAAGAGCAATCAGTTATTAAACAATGAGAAAGCCTATACTGGCTACATTGGTTTACCTGAAGCGAAATGGAAAAACGCTGATGCTACTGCGTAATAAGAAGCCAAACGATTATCATAAAGGAAATTACATGGGGTTGGGAGGAAAATTTCTGCCCGGAGAAACCCCCGAAGCTTGTGCTATCCGCGAAGCATTTGAAGAAAGTGGTTACAAGATTTCTAATCCGCTTTTGAAAGGTATGATTACCTTTCCCTTATTCGATGGAAAATCCGACTGGTATGTGTTTCTCTTTACAGCAACCGAGTTTACTGGAGATGAAATTGATTCTCCCGAAGGAAGCCTGAAGTGGATTCCAGATAAAATGCTATCGGAAATACAGCTTTGGGAAGGAGACTACCTTTTCATGCCCTGGCTCATTGATTCCCGTAGCTTCACGGCGTGTTTTGAGTATCAGAACGGTCGCCTGATTCGCCATAGCGTTACATTTTATCCGGTTAAGTCAGAGACTCCTTAATGCTGGTCAGCATTTCTTTCGCGGAAGGTACTTTCTTGAGGAACTCTGTCAGCAGGTCGCAGGGAAAGTCGGGGCAATAGGCACAATTAATGAGACCTTTTTCCTTACTGCATTTGCGGATTCCGCACATGCTGCAATATAGAAAGTTTGTATCCTCTTTGATACAACAAGAGCAATTTATATCTTCCGGTTTAATATCGGCTTTGAATTCCTCCGACCATTTTTCAGCAACACGAACACGATCTTTATTACTGTCGGCAAGAGTTGCTTTGTAGGCTTCGCATTCGTTGCAATTCAATCCACAATAGGCTATTAACTGGTTCATCTTTCCTCCCTGTTTTGTGTATTTGTTATCTTTTCTGATGGCTTGTTC
>JAIOTM010000362.1 GCA_021106755.1 Candidatus Cloacimonadota bacterium
GCCTGTGTTGGTGCGATTACTCTGGAATTATTTCTGTTTTTTGTATTGCGACGTCGTTCGATGAAAAAAGAGTGGGGTGATGTTCGCGCGGGATTTTGGGGTAGCCTTGCCAGATTTGCTTTATTAAAATTGAAAGCTCACGAGGAAAATCCCCGCAACTGGAGACCGCATATTCTGGTTTTTGCTGGTGAAGTTGAAAAGAGAATGTCACTTATTTATTTAGCATTTTGCTTCAATCAAAAACGCGGGATATTAACTGTGTGCAAACTTGTAGTAGAAAATTTATCTCAAAACAAGCTCAAGATAGGAACAGAAGTAGAAAAAATGAATTCTCTTTTGGAGAATGAAAACATCTTTGCTTTCAGTGAAATAGATATGGTTTCCGATTTTGAAAACGGCGCGATAACAGTCACACAAGCAAACGGAATTGCTGGTCTAAGCTCTAATACTATTTTGTTTGGCTGGTCGGATAAACGGGAAAGAATGCAGACACAGATTCGTATCATGCGTGCGGTAGAAAAAGCTGATAAAAGTACGATTATTGTGCGTACTGAAGGATTTTCCCGAGAAAATCACAAGAAGCGTATTGATCTTTGGTGGAGAGGAAAGCATAGAAACAGCGATACAATGCTTTTGCTTGCCTATCTACTGACCTTAAACAGCGATTGGAAAGGGGCAAGGATTTATCTTCAGACTATAGTTCTTCACGAAAATGATACGGAAATTATGATGAAAAGCCTGAAAGAAATGATTGAAGAAGTTCGGATTAACGCGATACCGCGGGTTATTGTCAAACCAATAGAGAAAACGGTTATTGAAATTATGCGTGAACATAGTAAAGACGCGGATGTTGTCTTTCTGGGGCTTCATATTCCTGCTGAAGGAAAGGAAAGCGAATATGTTGATAGAATGGATGAGCTTTCCAGTGGATTTAATACAACAATCTTTGTCAGAAATGGCGGTCAATTCGACGGCGATTTATTGTAACCTTATATAAACAATCTGGATTACAGCTTTCTAATCAGTAAATCCGTGATGCCGTTATTGTAACCTCTCGTTGAAAAGATTATCTCATTTTTGTCGTTTATAAGAAAGAGAACAGGATATTCGGTACTTATTATATTTACAAATTTTTCGCCGGAAATCAAGTTATCGAAATTGATTTTTTTAGAACCATTCTCAGCATAAACAAGCACCTGACAGTTCTTCTTTTCCATCTTGTCCAGTTTGCTCATAATCTCGTCAAACATGCGTATCTGAGGTTCGTTGTCCTGTTCGCCATAGACAAAGATAAGCAAGCTCTCGTCTTTACCGCGATTATCAACACCGATTTGCCTGACTTTATCGAGTATGGCAACATCCCACTTGGAAGTCGCGTCATAATACTCTTTTGGAGTATTGAGTTCAACGACTACATGTTTTTCGTCTGGATCGAGCTTTCTGAGGATGAAATGAGAGTCGCCATTGCCATTTCTAACGACAGCTTCAATATAAACAACGTCTTTTTCCTCGATAAAATAGGTTATTTTGCAATCAAGCGAATCCTGCTCATCTTCGTAGTAAATATAGCTTATAATTCCGCTATCGGTTTTGGAGGTTATCAGGAAATTGCCACTTGATTCAGCTTTCACTTGTTTTCCATCTATGTAAACAGACACAACTAACTCAATCTCTCTTCTTTCAGGTTTCTCCTCATCCTCAGCTACCGTTATTTCGATAAATTCTTCGCCGTTGTAGTACGAGAGAAATCCTTTCCAGCGGGTTGGAACACCAGCAATTGTCAAAGCACTATTCATCAACAAGAGCCTGTCTCTTTCAGAGATATGCTTCATATTAAGAATTTGATTAGGATTGCGGCTTCCACTGAAGTATGTATAGATAATTGTCGAGTCCACTTCGGTTGCACTGTCAATCCATTCGGTGATGTTTTCCACAGTCTTCACGATGTCCCCGGTAATTTGGTTTTCTATTGTCTCATAGAATTGCTTTCGCCAGCCGTCTTCTGGAAAATATATCCGCGAGAAAGTTCTTGAAAGAACATGGTCAACCCAGATAGAATCAGGCAAGTCATACCGCAATCTTCCTTTATAATATACTTCCACTACATCCATAATTGCGGAGGAATCAGGTAATTCTGTAAGCTCTTTTATATCCCATTTCGTGAGCATCCTTAACAGAACATCAGTTTTCCAATAATCATCTTTGATTGCCGCAAAAACTTTCAAATATCTGTCTGTATTATCCGCAAGTTTTAAGCAGTTTTTCAGATATGATTTTCGAAGTGCGTTAAATTCATCAGTCGGCAAATGAGCTAACTGCTCGAAATAATCAACAAAACCGATAATTTTTTTACTGTTATTCAGACGGTTTTTTCGTCGTAATCCTGCCACTTCTTTACGAATAGCAAAATCATCGAAAGTTATTTCATCCTCTGACTTAAAGCTTTTAGGTAGTGGAAATTGCAGAACTCCCTCAAACGAATCTTTCTGCGTTTCAGAGAGCATTACGGTCAAGTCCAGTCCCCCTTCCATAGTGTTTAATATGCCACAGTTGAACAAAGAATCCTTTGAAACACTATAAAATACACTCCCTCTGCCAAGGTTTATATTAGCGTATCCAAGTGAATCTGAATCAAAACTCAACATCGCAAACGCGCCACCCCAGGAAAGACCATAGAGCATTACTTTGGCATCTGCTATTGGCTCATTATTCACATCACAGATATAAAAAGTAGAGGGATAGGAATCGGTGTAATAGTTTGTTGTGGTAAGAAGAGAAGCATTGTTTTTCACTCTCAGGGTTTGCTCCGATTCATAGTTACCAAAAGCACGTGAAGTAATTACTGTAGCACGGCTTGCCGAACGGGCAAACCAAGCTTCACGTATTCTTATCGAAGGTTCGGCGGAACCGAGGAATTTCCAGCCGTCTGGCGTCCACACTTCTGTCCAGGCATGGTTGTTGTCGGTAAAATTCCAATAGGGTACTGAGGCAGACCTTGCGGGAATACCGACGCTTCTTGCCGCCGCGATAAAGATAATCATCATTTCTTCACATCTGCCATAGCCACGCCTGATTGTAGTTAGAGGTGCCTGATCGCGTCCCGAAGTGGCTACAAAGGTCATCTGTTCGTAGCTCCATAAATTTATAAGCGTAATGGCTTTTTCTATGTTAGTCTCATTCTCCACCAAAGGCAATAATTCTTCGTAGAACTGACTACGCCAAGGTTCAAATGGTTCCTGAGCAATACGCATTGGTAGCACAAAGTGCATAAAATCTTTCTCGGAAATATCAGATAAATATGGTAAGTCGCGGGTTTTAAGAGCAAGGCGAATATTAGTCATTATCTGGTCTGCGGTAAGTACCGATATATCCTGCTGAGATGAATTTTCCAGCAGAAATTGCACATACTTCAAAGTATCAGCGGGAGTGTTTTTGAGTAACGATGCCAACTCTTCGTAGTTCTTGCCGGAGTAGCGTTTTAACCGTTCGTCTAAGGTAAGTTCTTCGGCACAAAACAGCAACAATGCAAGACTCAGCAGTACAAATATCAAAAGGTATTTCATTATTTATTCCTCTCTTTTTCAGTTATGGAAACAGTTCTTCTATGCGAAATTTCGAGAGAAGTGTCAGTTGTGGGTGTGTCAAGAAATTTTGCGGGGGAAGTGTGGGATTTTGTTCTTGAAAAAGCGATTGGCATATTATAATAATAAGGTCATTCAGCAATACTCGGTGGTAAGTTTTTTAACAAGAGACCGGATTAGAAGATTGTGTATTTTAATTCCAAATGGATTCTCCACGAAGAGCTTTTTTCCGTTTCGGATGTAGATGTATCTATATTACTGTCATCATACGAGATAGTTCGATAATCACTTGTTCTTTTTTTGTAATCGAAGCATGGACTACTATTCTTACCAAAGGAATGATTATATGCAATAATTCCATTGAATATTAGTTTTGGAGAAACCCAATATTGACCGGAAATCCCGATTTCTGTCATATCACTGATACTATCTACATTCACCTGTAGCAAGTCATTAATATCTTGTGATTTTGTAAAGTATGTTCCATTCACGAATCCTGTAAAAATTGTTCTAAAATTATAAGCGTAGATAATCGAAGATGAAAAAAACAGCTCAAGATTCATTGAATAATCGTTATCAGTATCTGAATTTTCGACTTTCGTCGTGTAAGTTGTATCATTGCTTGAAGATTCGTTGGGAATATTTTCATAATAATCATATTCATAAGTCAGTTTCTCATCGATTTCATCCTTTTCTTGTTCGTAATTGATATAACAATATTCTAACCCAATATCCATATTGAGTTGCCAATCAAGTCCCAAAGGTTTCGAATACATATCAGTTAATTCAATCGAAAATCCTATTTCCTCGCTCTCGAAATCGTTGCGAAGCTTTTCTGTATTAAATGTTGAGTCTATTTGAACAGAGTAGATATCGTTGCTGAAATAGTAGTATTTTTCTTCTGTATCGGTTTCTCTTACAGAATAAGCTCTTTTGAATAATAGCTCAGACTTCAAATATATCTTGTTTCCGCATCTCCGGCTTACTATTGAATAAGGTTTCCCATAATATGTTTTGCCATCTGAGTTTCTCAAATACTTCCAGTTGTCATAAACCAATGCCGCTGTCTTCACGTTATTCTTCACTACAATCTCTTTCTCGGAAAGAAAATTCATCAGTGTTTCAAATTCGTATATGGCGAGTTCTCTGTAATCTATTATTCTCTCATTTTTTATCTTTGTTATCAGCGAAGCAAACTCTAAAATAGTTTCATCATCCGGAAGAGAAGTCAGTAGATTATGGTCTTCTAAACTTTGAAATATATAAACAGCGAGACGAGCGTCATGTAAATACTCATTTCTGCCGTAACCAAAGGTTATTGAAGGAAATAACATAATATCCAGGATTTTCTGGATACTTTCAGAATTTGTTCTTCTTTCAGATGAACTTTCTTTATCCAATTCACCAGCTTCTGTAAAACTAAGATTTTCAATTTCCCGGTAAGATTCATCATCTCTATCGGAATATCTGTGATTAATTCTCATCTCGCCCCCGAAACCGAAATATAATCCAGAGTCAGATAAATAGTAGCTCTTATCACCGTCTAAATATAATCTGTATGAAAACTCTTTTGAAAAAAAATCTTCATTATTTGTTGTATAATTTTTTTCGGAAGAATAGTAATCACTTCTCGTACTCGCTATTTTGTTTATTTCCTCTGATTCGGTTGTGCCATCGAATTCATTATCACCAATACTTGCACTGCCTTTAATATTTGCAGACCAAGATGATAATGACATTCTTTTCTCTAAGTTAGAGGAAAATCCGGGTCGGAAATACAGAGAAAATGAATTTGAATTTGACAGATAGGATGCGTCATTAATGTCTTCATTGTCAATAACATCAAGGGAATCCGAAGTTGTTAGTTTCTTGTTTTGCGTCCTTCTTGAATCACGGATTCTGCTATTCGTTAAGAAAGACAAACTCAATGATTTTCGTTTTGTTTCGGGTGCCTTGTACTTAGTTAAATCAAAATCAATTTTTTTAGAGCTTAACACTGTAGCTAATGTCAGGATTATTAGAATAAACGCTCTCCCCTTCATTGTCCCTCCGTTTTATTTATGTTGGAAACAGATTATGTATCTTTGAAATTTCGAGAGAAGTGTCAGTTGTGGGTGTGTCAAGAAATTTTGCGGGGAGCAACACGCATACACTCATTTTTTTGGAAGCATTTTGGTTTGCGCTTTTTTCGACTCTCCCGCTGGTTGTATAGGGCATATACAATCCTTACTGGAACAAATTGGTAAAAAAAACGGTACTTTAGAAAATTTTCTTGCCATAAAAACACAAAAACCTAATATGCCAGAAAAATTGACACTAAATCATAATAGCTTTGGAGGAAAAAATGAAAAACAAAGGTTTTTGGGTTAGATTTGTAGCGTTCCTTATTGATTTCATAATTTATGAATCGGTGTTCGCTATACTATGTATAAAGATAACTCTCGCCATTGAATTTAATCCATACATTTATAAACCGGAAATTTTATTTTTCTGGTTAGCTTGTGGGTTATTGCTACCTTGGTTAGCGAATGTCATAATCTCAACATTGACTGGAACAACACCCGGAAAATGGATTTGCAGAGCAAAAATCGTTGATGCAATGACAGGAGAAAAACCTTCGA
>JAIOTM010000290.1 GCA_021106755.1 Candidatus Cloacimonadota bacterium
GCTGCTTACGAACTGCCCGTTCTGTATTTTATCTTTTGAGAGGGGGCTGGAGTTGATGCGGGAATTGGGTGAGCCTATGGAGTTCGGGATTTTTGATTTTTATAAGGTGTTCTCAAGGGCTTTTGGTGAGGAGGGGGATGGGGTAGGGGGGAGTTAGAGTGGGAGGTGGGGGATGTCGTCAAGGACGCCGGATTTCGCTTCGTTCTGTCTTGGTCATCAGGGAGGATGCTCGTGGTTTTATAGTTCAAGGTTGTTGATTTAATAAATTATTTTAAATTTATTATTATGAATCTTCTATTTCAGAAAAATAACTAAAAATATTTTGTTTTATATGAAGAATTTTACCTAAATTTGATTCATGTGGTTTTTTGTATGGAGAGAGTATCAGATCGTCGAGTTGCTCAAATTGTATTTGTGTCATTGAACTAATATGGGCACCTTTATTGCGTAATTCCGCTATCTGCTTAATTATTAATGGGAGTGAATCTTCTGTTTTTCCAGCCACAAACTTTAACCAACCTGTATCTAAAAATTTCCTTAATTCATCACAAATCCCATTACTATCTGATGAAAGTAGCATATATCTAAAATTTCCAAGCATAATGCCCTTCAGTAGATGATTCTTTCCTTTTTCTTGATCGTTAAGGTTTACTGGTCTTCCTCTTGTTTTTATCATAATTCCCACAGATGGATTTTTAATAGAAACCCAAGGATCTTTATCTACAACGCCGTGACATCGACGCAAATACCAAACGATTGAAAGATTCAATTCCCGCTCTATTGCTTTCCAGAGACCACTACCAGGTAAAGAAAAATCAAATTCATCATTTAAATGTTCACGAGCAAATTGTTCTACTGTTTTAGCTGAAATTAGAAAAATCTTTGTTTCATTGTCAATTATATCTTCAAACCTGTTGATGATTGCTGGCGTTGTAACTTTGTTCTTAACTTTATTTTGAATATCTTCAAAAAGAATAGTATTTTCTTCTACGATATATTCATCAAATTTTAAAAAAAGCTCATCTTTTTGGAAATTATTTTCGGCGATTAAAACAGATGCAATCATTTCTTCTCGCTTTATTTTTATACGTTGGCTCACTTCTCTAAATTTATAAACAATCTCTCGATGCCCTTCATCTCGCTGATGTGAATTATGCAAATCTAGTAAAGAATCAACAGGAACATTGATTTTTAAAAGTTGAAAGCGAGTTGGAATAGGTCTAGGCCACCAAGGTTCTTCATCTCCTTTTAGATTGTTGTAACCTCTTACGGCAGACCACTCACTTCTGCCTCGGATTAGTTCAAATAATGGAAAACCTGGATCACTTTTTTTCCCCATTTGATTATAATATTCTCGACCATGATAACCTGAAATTGGATCTGGAAATGGTAAGATTAGTAACTCTTGAGGCATATCAGAACGATAAAGTATCAACCATGATTCAGCACCTTCCCTTAAAGCCTGAGGAATCAAATTAGAAATATTTTCAAGACTGGCTTTTACTTCATGAATCCTACCCCAATATGGCGTTGGTTCCGGCAATGCTACTGAAACTTTTGCGATATCATCCGCTTCTTTATAGCGCAGAAATACACCAGTAAGCAATGATTTTTTTTTATTATGATTTGCTGTTTTCTGTATCGGTTTCATTTTTTTGCTACTATTATCTCCTGAATGATAAGAACGTGGTCCTCTCAATATATCTCCTCAAATATATTATATGAAATTGGATTTCCATAAATCTTGTGATGCAAGCTGTCCCAAAACCAATTTACATTATACAATTGGGCCATATTTTATCCCTTTTGGGAAAATATTAATTTTAATTGGATTTCATTATCCTATATGGGATAAATATCATTTGATTTGTACACATGCTTTTAGTTTTGGGACAGCCTGGATGAAGTTATTTATTATTGAATTCGGCTTAATTCCTTATAGTCACTAAGTTTGGATTGGAAAATCCGAGGCATCACGGTGCGGGTACATGGGGGTTTTTATCGTTTTTTGGCTTTTATCGACAAAAGTAGGCACGAAAATAGTGAGATGAGAGCAGTTGTCAGCTGCAAGCACTTGCTAGGCGTTGTAAGACAGCATGTTAGTGCTGATCGTTATGATAGCTGTTTAACATAAGGCAGGAATGACAATTCTTTGATCACTTTGTCAATTACTTGCCAATTATCTGGCAAAATTATTCCTGTTGATTTACTGATTAAACCATTAGCACCCTGCAATTGTGATATTAAACCACCTACAGTGTACATCCACCTACCGAAAGAACCTTGGTGCCACCAAAAGAATGCATCTTGGTATGCGTACATACCTGCAAACAAAGTTAGCATTTCGTCAATATCCCTGAGAACATCAACCACACAGTTATCAAGTTGTTCATAAAGGGCCGGGATATTTTGCTTATAGCTTTCCAACTGTCCAAGTAAGTGAGGATATGGTTCAAGTTCAAAGTAATTTAATGCACTAAAGAATGCTTGTGTCGCAGCAGAGATTTTCTCTTGACCTTTTTCAAAGACATCTTCGAAAGACCTCATAGCCCATTCTCCATTTTCTTGGCATATCATTAGCCACCCCCACCAGTAATCAAGTTTTATGGAGATATCCAATGTTTGGATAGTTCTAGCAAGACTAGAAGCCTGCTGGAGCAAATCACAGGCTTCATCATCATTGAATTTTTTACCAATTGCAAGCTTTGCTCTAGCCATCTCAATGAGTAAATTGACCTTTGTAACCCGAAGCTCGTCAGTATCTTCAAGCTGATTAGCTAAATCCAGTGCTTGCTGACAGTATACCTCTACTCCTGGAGTGCCCCAACCTCCATTTTTTGCTTCTGATAGCCAAAGAAGGTGGTAAATTGCTTTTTCAGTCTCACCACTTTGAGAGAAGTGAAACGCTAGTTTCTCTGCAATTTCGATTTCGTGTCCTTGGTATTCTGCTTCTAAGCACTCGCCAATGGCCTGATGTAGTAGTGCTCGTTGTTCACCGCTTAGCTCGTTATAAAGGACTTTATGCAAAACAGTATGCACAAATTGGTATTTCGTTGTTTTGTTTGCCTTGGGTAAGGAAATTGTACCTATTTCCAATACTAATCGGTGCATTTCAACTAGCTGCTGCTTAATCTGTGTCAGGAGATTGAGACGTTCTATCGTCGTCAAACTTTCCCAACCCATTAATTTCGATAACACAAATGAAGTAAATTCTTCACCTTCTGCGCTACCGTAAAGGAGTACGTTCTTCATGGTCTCGTCTTGCAGGCGATCTAGACGTTTTTGAATTAGACCTTGCACATCTTTGGGTACTTCATCTTGTATTACAGATAAGTCACAGGTCAATTGCCATTTTTCGTCAAGTTGCTTCAAATGCCCCTGTTCCTTCAGCAATTGGATGTACTGCTCAAGAAAGAACGGATTGCCATCGGTAATGTCGTACAAAAAGACAACGAAAGTCGTTGTAAATAGGTTTTCTGGGACGGCTATTGTGATGTAATGATTGACTAAATCCTGTGAGAAGGTATCCAAGTCAAGTACTGTCCATAAGCGATAGCGAGCGTGCATTTCATAAATCGCATCTTTAAGTGGATGCGGTATGCCCGAAAGCCCTACGTTAATGTCTGAAGGGCGGTATGTACCAATAATCAAAACAGGCAGATTAGTGATCTTCTCGGTCAACCAACGAAGTAAACCTATAGACGACGCGTCACCCCAGTGTAAATCGTCAATGAACAGTACGATTGGAGATAATTCGCCTACTTTCTGTAACATCGTGACATAACTTTGATAAAAATCATCTCTGGTATAGCGATCTTTAACGTTTTCACTCTTCCCCCTAAACTGAGTTTTGACACTTTTACCTGTTTCCCAGACGGCAGCTGTGAGACTGCCCACTACTGGTACAACACTCATCCAGGGACCCAACGTATCTTTTACTACCGCAAGGAACTTACTGGCAATAGGCTTATCATCCGTGTCTTTATCACTGATGATGTCCGTGAGAATCTCAATCCACGGCAGAAAGGCTGACCCTTCACTATACTGCTCATTGCACTTGCTGCGAAAAAATTGCACATTAGTGGCATAATTTGCTAAAAAATAGTCCACAAGTGCAGATTTGCCGATTCCAGCTTCACCAGATAGAAGCACGACACTCCCGCGCTTTTGCCGAGCTTCATTCAGAAGATTGTTCATTTGCTTCAATTCAGCTATCCTACCTACAAAAGTTGACATCTATCTACCTCTCAATGGCTTTGACAATAACGATTGGCAACGTTAAAGTATAGAGTTTTATCCATTTTTCAAACTTATTATTAGACGGCATATCATATAACTCGTTGATATTTGGACTTATGTTCGTCTATACCATCTTTATCCGTGCCCCAATTTTAGCACCACGATTGATATGTAGAATTAAGCTCTTCTAGGATGCACGAAAACGCCTAAAGAATGGTAGAGTAAAGAAGAGGCTTTACGGCCTCCTCATCATCATCAAACCACTCGTACGGATTTCCCGTAAGCGGCTTTCGTTAGGCATTGTCCCATTGCAGGAGATGGATTCATTATTTAATACTTCCACCGGTCTCAATCATTCAGCAATTGTTCCACCAACTTCACATATGTTAACCAGATGGCGTTTTTCCCTACTTTTTTTCAGGAGCTACCTTTCTGGCTTTTTTTTTCGATTGATGTTATCATGCTTACAATTTTGACTCTACCAAAGCTAGAACCCCTTCGCTAAGTTGAGTTTTATCCTCGTATCGTCGCCCCCTGCACCCTGCGGCACAGGTTCGGTATGTCATTGGCTCTACCATCATTGCTACTATGAGTTCATCCGACTTCTCATACTGCATCGCATTGGATTTCCTTTTCAGTTATACCTCAGCTACCTGTTGTCCATCCACTAAGTCCATTGATCCAGAAACGTGTAGA
>JAIOTM010000144.1 GCA_021106755.1 Candidatus Cloacimonadota bacterium
ACAGGATTAGCATAGAGTAGTTTCTCGCCATCCATAACATTCTTTACATAGACAAGCGAGAACTGCGGTTCAATTCCACCGGAAGTATTGGCAATCATGCTGATAGTGCCAGTAGGCGCGATTGTTGTTACTGTAGCGTTGCGTATGCCATTGATTTTGATATCCGCAAGCAGTTTGCCCCAGGGAAGCATTCCTTCGCGGTGTAATCCGCCCTGTTCGTAAAGACTTCCGGTAAAATTAGGGAAAGCTCCCAATTCTTGTGCTAGCTCCATTGATTTTTCCTTACCGTAAAAGTCGATAAACTCCATTACCTGCTCTGCCAGTTTAATAGCTTTGTCACTGTTGTAAGGAATGCCCATCATGTAGAGCAGGTCTGCCCAGCCCATAATGCCCAAGCCGATTTTGCGATTTGCTTTGACCATCTCATCTATTTGCGGAAGAGGAAAGTCAGAACGATCGATAACAAGGTCTAAGAATTCCACGCTGTCCCGAACAACTTCTTTCAGATAATCCCAGTCAATTTCTCCATTCCTGTAAATAACGGACAGATTGACAGAACCAAGATTACAGGCTTCATTTGGCAGAAGCGGTTGCTCACCGCAGGGATTTGTACTTTCAATCTTACCAATATGCGGAGTTGGATTGGTAGCGTTTACTCTATCGAGAAAGATAATCCCTGGTTCGCCGTTTTTGTGTGCCATCTCCACGAGTAGCGAAAATACATCGCGAGCGTTCAACTTACCAATTTCTTCACCGGAGTGCGGTGAAATCTGCGGGTAATCGCTGTTGCTATAAACAGCTTGCATAAAAGCTTCTGTTAAGCCAACGCTGATATTAAAATTTGTCAGTTGCGAAAGGTCTTCTTTCGCTGTGATAAAATCAACGATGTCGGGATGGTCGATATTGAGTATTGCCATATTAGCACCACGGCGGGTTCCGCCTTGCTTAACCGCGTCTGTAGCGGCGTTAAAGACTTTCATAAATGATATTGGGCCACTCGAAACACCGCTTGTGCTACGTACCCGTGCCTTTGCTTCCCGCAAACGGGAAAAGCTGAAACCGGTTCCTCCCCCGCTTTTGTGAATTAGTGCCGCGTCGCGAATAGCTGTAAAGATACTCTCCATGCTGTCTTCGATTGGTAACACGAAGCAAGCGGATAGTTGTTGAAGCTCATTTCCGGCGTTCATTAAAGTTGGCGAATTAGGTAAAAAAGCTCCTGAGTCCATAAGTTCAAAAAACCGTTTTTGCAACGTTTCATTGTCTCCGGCAATGTTATTGGAAACCCGTGTTATCATGGCTGTCCAATCTTCCGCCATCTGGTTATCAACACCTTTTTTGAAATATCTTTTTTCCAATACTTTCAAAGCATTATCTGTCAGTTTCATCAGTTCTCCAGTTTTCTATCTATATTTTTTGTATGTTCATCCCATTTAATGTAGTAGGATTTGAAAAAGGTGGTGAAGATGTGTAGCGAGAAGGATCTAAAAATTTCATCGCATATTTGAAAATATTCAGGGTTAAATTTTTATGTTCTTCTGGCAAACAGGTTTGCCCCATTTTTTGAATCTTTACTGCATTATGTGGATTAAAAGCAGTAGAAACAGTTGACTGGAACAACACAGCAAAACCTGCCCGAAAGTATGGAGATTGGCTCATACTACCTTCGCGTATTTTTTGGATGCTCTGTTGTGTCGCCTGATTATTAACATATCGTGTATAGAGTTAGAAGTGGGTAAGAAGTCAATCTAAATTTTGAAGAAAAAGAAGTAAGTCAAATTCTACCTCAAAAATCCCTTTACAGGTGAATGAGGTGGGCAAAAATGACTAATAAGACGAGTATATTATTAACATCTATAGTAAATGAACTCGTGAATCGAATGTAATGAGGTGATACAATGAATTTGTTGAAAAGAAGCTACTTTTTACTTATTTTTCTGATTATTATCTGGTTGGTAACCATTGGTAATCGCGTGGAAGCCCAACTTCCCCGAGTTGATAATATTGAGGTTACGAACAGAACAGATGGAACTATGGATTTTACTGTCAGAACTATAACTTATGGTGGACAATACGCGCCACGTCACTGTTTTGCTATATGGATATGCGATGCTTCTGACCAGTTTGTGCGGACGTTAGAAAAACGAGCCGCGACTTATCAGCAACATTTGGTGAAATGGAATCAGATGACAAACGGAAATGCTCAGGGAGCAGTTACTTCCGCTTCTTTTACTTCTCATCAACTGCATACTGTAAACTGGGACTGCACAGACCTTAACGGCACAGAAGTACCCGATGGATTCTACCGGATTTACGTGGAATTTACTGAGGATAACTCTTTGCCTCCCGGTATCCCGGATGGTCACTGGATGATGATGGAGTTTGAAAAGAATAATCAGAATCAGTTGTTTACTCCTGCCGGAGACGCGTATTACACCGATCTTGAGCTTGTATTTACTCCTTTGCCCGCAACAGAATTTGTATCGTTTATCGCACAGCAAACCGCGAACACAGAAGTGCGGCTTGAATGGACAACCGCCTATGAAAACAACGTTTTCGGATTCAGTGTACTTCGTGCCGAAACTGATGATATCAACAACGCTTTAATGGTGAGTGCTGGCTTAATAAATGCGACTAACACCAACCAATCCGTTACCTACCAGTGGGATGACAGCGACGTGCAAATTGGAACAACCTATTACTATTGGATTCAAACTACGCTGATGTCTGGTGTCCAGCTTGTACATGGTTCTGTTTCGATTACGGTTACTACTGTTACGGCGGGTGAGGATTTAGCTCCTTCGGTAATGGATGCAATCTCTAATTACCCTAACCCTTTCAACCCCGAAACAACTATAACCTTTGCTCTTAGCGTAGCAGGTAAAGTTGAAGTAGATGTCTTTGATATTCGGGGACGCAAAGTACGTACATTGATGAATGATTATTGCAACTCTGGTTCTCATAAGCTGAGTTGGAACGGTTTTGATAATACAGGGCAACAGGTTGCCAGCGGCGTCTATTTCGCCCGAATGAAATCTGATTCAAATACACATTTCGCACGAATGGTTTTATTGAAATAATGCGATTTCTGCCTTATCTTCTGCTGATAGTTCTGTTGCTTGTAGTTCTGAACTGCACTGACAGTCTTACCCGGAATGAAAACATCAACGGAGAAACAAGGATAGAATTTTCTCTGTGTGTAGGATGTTCAGAGTGCATTGATAACTTCCATTGCCCGCAAGATGCTATCAAATTTGATGATGAGCGATTTATAGCTTATATTGATGTGGAAAAATGTAATAGCTGTATGCGATGTCTCGACGCTTTTACCTGCCCTGAAGGCGCGTTTTCAACTTGGGATGATGTGATAGCACCAGGTGAGCTAACCGATGTTTCTGTAGCTATTAATTCTGGCAATACAGTTACAATTGCCTTTACAACTACAGGAGACGACAGCACCTGGGGAAGAGCACACCACTACGATGTAGCTCTTGCGAATGGAAATCTTGTATCGGGTAGAACGAACTGGTTATTGCCAGTGCCGTTTGCGGCTGGAACAACACAGCAGTTTAATCTGGATGGTTTTGTCGATGATACTGACTATACACTTCTGTTTTCCGCAGTTGATGAAGTCGGGAACAGTTCCCCGATTGAAACATTACAATTCTACGTTTCGGGGAATATTCCACCAGCTCAGGTGACAGATTTAGGGCTTAACTACTTCGGAAATATGTTTCAATTATACTGGACGGCTGTTGGTGATGATGGCAATGACGGCACTGCCTCTGCGTACATCATCAAGGTTCATACCGAGTCGCTTACAGAACAGAACTGGGATAGTGTCGCGGAATATTTGCACATCTTAATCCCTTTGCCATCAGGGAGCAGTGAGTTTTTGATAGTTTCGGGACTTGAAAGCGGGACAACTTATTACGCGGCTATGAAAGTTATGGACTCAGATGCTGCCGAATCGCCAATTTCCAATGTTGTAACTACTCATCCATAGGGGATAAATGAAAAAAGTACTTTTTTTTACTATGCTGTTGCTACTTTGCTTTGTAGCCTTCAGTGTTGTAGCAGAAGAACCAGAGACTGAAAACAAGCCTGTAGTATGGAAGCAGAATTGCACCGGATGCGGTGATTGTGCCCTCTTTTGCCCGGCAAAGGCAATATCTTTTCGCGACAACAAAGCAGTAATAGACACGGACTTGTGCATTGACTGCAAAATATGCGTAACCACCTGTCAGTATCAGGCTATAAGGTAGTAGCTATGTTGAAATACTTCCTGATAATGCTCTTGTTGTTGCTTTTGTTAAATCTCTTTCTTGTTAGTTGTGACAAAAAGCCAGCTTCAATAACTGCCGTGTCTCCCGGAGACAGAATAACTATTGATGCTCAGAGTTGCATAGCCTGTGGCGACTGTTATCGCTCCTGTCCGCATGGTGCGATTATATACAATGGTGGTACTCCCCTGATAGTTCAGACGAAGTGCAAGCAGTGTAAGCAGTGCGTGATTGCCTGCCCGGTTGACGCGATTCATTAAGGCAGATATGAAATTTATTGCTAACTCAGCATTTCTATTAATGGCGGTTTTTTTAAGTGGTTGGGAGCATCAAGGCTGGATGAGTTACCATCAAAGCGATTTGAATGGCAACTACGGACATTT
This sequence comes from Candidatus Cloacimonadota bacterium, assembly GCA_021106755.1. Taxonomy (GTDB): domain Bacteria; phylum Cloacimonadota; class Cloacimonadia; order Cloacimonadales; family JAIOQZ01; genus JAIOTM01. The sequence continues at coordinate 4,664 of JAIOTM010000144.1, forward strand.
TGAGCTACACAGCGGAACTGATGTTTCCGGAAACTGGAGCATGGAAAATCGCTTCCAACTGCAATACGCCGACAGAGAAACCACGGTTCCCATAATGTATCAACGTAGCTATGGGGACAACAGACTTGCCTTTACCCGCGACTTTGCAAAAGGTTTCCTCACGCTTTATGGCAGGATTGAAGGTAGCATTGACAAAGAAAGCGATACGCCAATGCACTTGAGTGCGTATCCCGGAGTTTACTATCGGGACAGAAGTGTCGGAACAGGCTTTTACTTAGATACGCACGTTATCGGTATGCGGCTTACATCGGCATTAGATTATAAGGCTTACCACTACTCCTGGGAAGAAAGCTCCGATATTATGTCGGGTAAAGGTGAAGACCTTACCGACAGCGACCTTTCCGGGAAATTAAGTCTGGAACTAAGACCGGACGCAATGTTGAATCCGCTGATTAAAGCTTCCTTTTATCACGATTTAAATAACTCAGATGTCTGTAATTATGGCGAAGCGGGAGCGGGGTTGGCTTTTCGACACTGCTTTACCCGAAATTTACATGCCAAGGCGGAACTCACAGCTTCGTATGTCGGTTATGACCCTGATACTCCGGGATTAATCTTGTTTGATACCCGCGTAAACTACAAGGCTGGTTACTCAGTAGCTCTGTTCACAGATTACGAGTTCCGTGGTTCGATAGGTGAAAGCCAGTCAATTACACAGTCTGTTGAGGTTGGTATCCGCCGAAGTTTAGGGATGCCAAAAGGAAACTACTCAAATCGGGTGGAATTCTCAGCCCGGATAAACAACGATACTATCCTGATCTTTAATCTGGAAAGCTACTTACATCTCGGCAGAATATTGTTCTCTGTCGGTGGAAAATATTGGGCTGTTGATTATTGCGATAGAGTAGCACGTGCCATGAGTGGAATTGGCTTCGATTTTTCTCGTAGCTTACGACTTATGCTGGAATTTGATACCGACATACGGGATGTTGCCGGGGAAACGGAAATCTATAACGGTTTTTCCACAGGAATCCAGTTTATTTATTGAACCACATTCTGTAGTAGGCTCTGAACCATATTCAGGACAGAACTTATCAGACATTTTACCTCTGTACGTAAGAATGTGCATTTTAATAGCCATAGGCTAAATAGTTAAATTCGGTTTTAGCAACCTTTTTTTTCCATTAACTCAGGATTTCATATAATTTCGTACTGCATGTTTTTCAAATGTAGAAAAAGTTAGTTGACATCCCGTTAGAAGGATTATTTTGTCCGTTTCCGGTAAACCGAGAATTTGTTTTGTAAGGATTTGAAATGGCACGAAGTATTGTAGCGATTGTAGGACGACCTAACGTGGGTAAATCCACCTTATTCAATCGGCTGTGCCGAAAACGGCGAGCGATTGTCGATTTTGAAGAGGGAATTACCCGCGACCGAAAGTATGAACAGGTTGAGTGGAGTGGTCGTCAGTTTATGGTTGTCGATACCGGAGGCATTAATCCCTACTCAGATGACAAAATGGATAAAGCTGTGCGGTTTCAGGCGGAGTTATCCATTCAGGAAGCTGATTTTATTCTCTATATCGTGGACGCGCATACTGGCGTGACAGATATTGATATGGAAATAGGCAGGCAGCTTTCACCCTATCGGGATAGAGTGATGCTGGTCGCGAATAAAGTGGACAACGAAAAATACATGCTGGATTTACACGAGTTTATGCAGCTTGGTTTTGGGGAAGCTTTCCCTATATCCGCGTCTCAGGGGCGCAACTCCGGCAATTTTTTAGACGCGCTGTTGAAGCGAATCCAAACCGATGAAGTTGATATTCAAATCGGGCATCCTGAGAATGAGATTCATATTGCAATAGTAGGTAAGCCCAACGTAGGTAAATCCTCTATTGTTAACCGATTAACCGGCGAAGAGACCGTTATCGTTACTGATATTCCCGGCACCACGAGAGACTCAATCGATTCGGCTATTAATTACTTTGGAAAAAAGCTGGTGCTAATTGATACGGCTGGACTGAAGAAAAAAGGACGAATAAAATATGGTGTGGAATATTTCAGTTCTATGCGCACTATCGACAGCATAAACCGTGCCGATATTGTTGTGCTTGTAATGGATGGCGCGGAAGAAGTCTCGGTGCAGGATAAAAAAATTGCTTCTTACGCTCATCGTACTTACAGGGATATAATGATTGTTGTGAACAAGTGGGATTTGGTGGAAAAAGATGAGAAAACTACTAAAGTATTTAAGGAAAAGATTGCCCGTGCAATGCCATTTTTAACTTATGCTCCGATTGTATTTACCTCCGCTCTCACCAATTTGCGAATGCGAAATATTCTCAAAACTATGCTTGAAGTAGAAGAACAGAGCCACAGACGAGTTTCCACTTCCATGCTGAATAAATTTATGGAAAAGGCAGTTGGCAAGAATCCTCCTTTTCATTCTACGGGTAAGTATATCAAATTCTTTTATGTTACCCAACCACAGGTGCATCCACCTAAATTTATCTTCTTCTGTAATAAACCTGAACTCATTTCCGATCAGTACAAGCGTTATCTGCACAATCAGCTTCGTAATGAATTCGGTTTTGAAGGCGCGACAATAAAACTGAACTTTCGAGGGAGGAACGAGCAGGATGATCCTCTTTCTTAGCCTTATTCCTCTGGCATATTTTGTCGGAGGATTCCCTACAGCCTATCTTGCCGGTAAGATATTCAAGGGGATAGATTTGCGTCAGTACGGCAGTGGCAATGTAGGAGCTACTAACGCGATGCGGGTATTGGGGTCGAAAATCGGAATATCTGTGATGCTTCTTGATATTGCCAAAGGGTGGTTGCCTGTTTTCGTTGCTAAAATGTTGCTTAACGGGAGCAATATACCGGAAATGACTACTATTCTGTTATCTCTCGCCATAGCAATGGCGGCAATTCTGGGGCATGTTTTTACTCCCTATCTCAAGTTTAAGGGTGGTAAGGGAGTAGCTACATCCTGCGGTGTATTTCTCGGATTGATTCCCGTAGCATTGGGCATCGCTCTCATAGTGTTTATTTTAACTATTTGGGTATCGAAATACGTTTCACTGGGGTCGATACTGGCAGCATTGACGCTTTTTGCGGCGGAGTTGGTTATTCAGCTTAGAACTAATTGGGATGATTGGCCTCTGCTGGTGTTTGCCGGAGTTGTCGCCGGACTCATAATCTTTATGCACCGAAGTAATATCAAGCGTCTGATAGCAGGAAACGAGAATAAACTGAACTTTCAGAAACAAAAATAACGGAGATAAACCAGAATGTGTGGAATTATCGGAATTTACAACCATGAAAACGCAGCCGAACTGGCAACCCTGGGGCTATTCGCCGAGCAACATCGGGGACAGGAAAGCTGCGGTTTAGCAGTGAGTGATGGCAAAGTTTTCAGATTACGCAAGCGAATGGGATTAGTAAAAGAAGTCTTTACTCCCGAAAAACTGGAGCGTCTTAAAGGCACTATTGCTATTGGGCATGTACGCTATCCCACTAAAGGAAAAGCTTCTGCCGACAACTCACAACCACATGTGCAGGAATTGCTTTCGGGACCGGCTTACGCCCTTGCCAGTAACGGCGACATAACTAATTACAACTACATTCGCAAGCAACTCAGAAAGAAAGGTGTTTTCTTTTCCAGTGGCAACGATGGTGAACTGCTTCTGAAATATATTGTCCATGAAGTTGAAAAGGAGAAAAAATCGATTAAGGAAGCGATTCATTCCCTGATGAAATACGTCAAAGGTGCCTTTTCCGCTGTGTTTGCAACTCGTGACAGCATGTATATCTTCAGAGACCCATACGCGATTCGACCGCTTGTTTACGGACAATTATCGAATGGCTCGATAGCTGTTGCTTCGGAAAGTTGTGCTCTGGATATTGTCGCCCCTAAATGGGTAAAAGAAGTACAACCTGCCGAGTTGATTAAACTAACTCCAAAAGGGATTGAATCAATTCAATTTAACGCGAAAAAACTCAGAGCTACTGAAACCGTTAAGCATTGTGTGTTTGAGCATATCTATTTTGCCCGACCCGATAGCATTGAGTTTGGCGAAAATGTCTATGAAGTCCGGGAGAAACTGGGTGCTATGCTGGCGGATAACGATGCGGAAATTGAACCTGATGTTGTAGTTCCCGTACCGGATTCAGCTAATTTTATTGCTCTCGGCTATGCCAAACGTAAAGGGATTCCCTTTGAGATGGGACTTATCCGTAACCATTATGTAGGACGAACATTTATCAAGCCACAACAGACAATTCGCGATGAGAGCGTTAAGCAGAAGTTTAATCCGTTACCAAATTTCTTCAAGGGCAAAAAAGTCGTGATGGTTGATGACTCTATTGTTCGCGGCACAACTATTCGTAAAATAGTCAAACTGATATTGGATAGCGGAGCAAAAGAAATCCATCTGAGACTTGGTTCACCTCCCGTAAAACACTCCTGTTACTACGGTATTGATACGCCAACCAGCAAACAACTTATCGCCAAACACAAATCGGTTCTCGAAATAGAAAAACTGTTTAGTGTTACCAGCCTGAAATACATGACAACAGATGATTTGCGCGAGTGCGTAGAGAAGCA
>JAIOTM010000407.1 GCA_021106755.1 Candidatus Cloacimonadota bacterium
TATAAAACCCCCGTTACCACCGCTGGAACCAAGTTCGTTCAGTGCCCGAAAAGCAATATATATGTTTTGTCCGTTCCATGCAGATAAAGATACGATTTTATTAGTCCAGACATTAGCTCCAAGTGTATCTGTGTTGTATCTGTCAACTTCACTCCATGTACTGCCGTCAGTTGATACTTCGACAGCAAAATCTCCCCCGTAACCGTTATAGCGGGTAAATACCCAGTAATCCAACTGTGCGTCACTTGTGCTGATAAATTGCGGAGTTATCATTCGGGCATCATCTACCGTATCCCAGTATGCCCTTGCACTGGCAGACCCGCTATGATAGTAGGATGTATTTTGTGCCAAGTCACCTGTTCCGTTGATAATCTGACTTGTCCAGCCGGATGGTGGAACGATAACCTCAAAATCCGCTCCGACTAACAAGTCCCTGTCTCTGGTCATCATATCAATCGTAACCTGATAATCAAGTTGTATATTGCCCAGATTATCCACCGAAAGTGTTTCGGTTCTGGTCTGCTCAGGTTGCATCACAACTGTGAAAGATGTGGGTGTAAGGCTGATATCCGCTGCACCACCAGTCCCGGAAAGATAAACGGTTTCATCTCCTCCGCTGGCGTTATGGGTAATTATAATATTACCTGTGTAGCTTTGTGCCGCTGTTGGAGCGAAGGTAACGTCATAGGTTTCGTTTTGACCCGCGCCTATTGTGTAAGTTATTGTATTGCGTTCAGGAGTAGCGGGGTTGGGGCGCGCGTTACTCCGTCTTGCCAGCATTGATAGTGATCTGGTGGGTTGAATCGCGACTGAGTATCCAACAGGGGTAGTAATCGAACCGGAAAGTGTTGCCGTTCCGGTATTTGTTATGGAAAACTGATTATCTGCCGTTGTTCCAGTTTCGACCACACCAAACGCAAGCGAAGCAGGTGATACCGAGATAGCAGGTGTACCTCCTGTTACTGTGAGCGTTACTGGTAGCAACAAATCATTATTCGAGTCACTGTTACTGGTAAGGTGCAGATTGGCGTTGTAAATACCACTGGTTATCAAAGTGGCATCATAGCCAATAGTAAGAACATCATTTGCGGCACCGGGATTTACAGTACCCGATGCTGAGGAAGAACTGTCCACAGACAGCCATGAGGGACCAGATGTATCGACCTGAACTAAATCTATGCAAACACCATATCCCCATTGAGCTGATCCTTCAAAAGCTATATAGTAGGTAGAAGAAAGATTGGGAAGTGAGATACTCTCCTGAGTCCAGCTTGTAATGTTGTTAGTATATGTGGCTAACAGATTCCAGCTTCCCCCCGACGAAGTTTTGTAATAGACGCGAAGTTCATCCTGATCGGTTACCCATATTTCCTGAGTATGCCAAAACAGCAAGTCTGCCTGTGAAGAACCACTCAGGTTAATCGCGGGTGTTACTAACTTAGTTACATTCGCCACGGAACTGCTATTATAGCGGTAAGCATTATGGCTTCCTTCGTAAGCTGTTGCGGGATGATAGTCGTGTCCACCGTTGTAATATGCCCAATTCTGAGTATCGATTACATGCTCGTTACTCCAGCCAGTGGGAAGGCTGCCACCATTGAAGTTTTCTTCAAACACAATCGCGCGCGTTGTGGGAAACTCTACAGCACAAGTATAATTAAGAGCCAAATCTCCGGTGTTGCCAATACTGAGCTGATCGGATGATGTGTTTCCCTCTGCTAAATTCTCTGTAAAAAAAGAGGGCGACCAGGTAATCTGGGGAGGATTAAGAACAGTGAAAGGTGGAAAAACTATGTGGTCTATATATCCACAGTCACTATAACTACTAACGCTACCATCTTTTTCAAATTCCCACTTAAATGTATGCATTCCGGCAGACACCGGATATGATTCCAATGTCCAACTGCCGTCTCCAGACCAACTGTCCTGCCAAACTGTATCAATATAGAACTTGAGAAAATCGTAAGTACTCTCTGATGAAACACGTTGGTAGAAGGATATTGTACCGTTAGAAGAGACGTTTACAGAGAGGCTCAAACTACTGGTTTGATTACTTGAAATATTCCCGGATTGAGCGGCATAAGCCCCTGAATACTTATCTGCTGTTTGAACCAGCCAATTGGCATTACCTCCCTGAACCCATGAGTAAGCGGAGAAATCTCCTGTTTCGAATCCTTCATCAGCTACTGTCATTAATGTTATTGTTATCAGGTCACCCGCATAATTTCCACTGTTATCTGTGGCAATTGCTTCGATAATATAGTCTCCGGCTGATTCTGCGGACGTGTTCCAACTCCAGGTATATGGTTGCACGTAGTCTGTATGAGAAGCTGTCGCACTGCTGTTGAGGTAGTATTTCACATGGGAGATGGTACCGTCGGAGTCAGTGGCATCCACCTGTACGTTTATCAGTGCTCCAATTGTGTGTGAACTGCCATTTGCGGGATAAGTAATTGAACAGGTTGGCATTCCGGGAGATACTGCCATAACAGCCGCATTAGCGTTTACCAAGCCATAACCTGTATATCTGTCCCAACCCACGCCGCCATCAGCAGTCATATCTGTGGCTGTACTGGTAAGTATCTGGCGAAGTTGGGCTGGAGTTCGGGTTGGGTCTTGCGAGAGAACCAACGCACCAACTCCCGCGGCATAAGGTGTTGCACATGATGTACCATTGAAATACATTGAATACTGCCCAGTTGAATATCCCGGTGAACCAGTAATATCAGTAGCAGGTAATATAGTAGGAGCACAAACATCCACAGAATTTCTGGCATCCTGCGTGTTTACACCATAGTTGAAACCCCACCAAGACTCGCCATCGCATGAAGAAGCACTTTTTCTTTCCCCACAGGGACTTGCGGCTCCAACACTGATAATATTCGGATGATTAGCAGGATAATCAATTGTGGAATCATCTCCGTTCGCGGTTGCGGCGAACAAACAAACACCGTGATTATAGGCATAGTCAACCGCGGCATCTGTTGAGGGAGAATCGCCGTAATCCATTGACGCGCCAAGGCTCATACTGCCAATTTCGGCACCGTGGTCTCCCGCGTAAGTTAAAGCGTTTTCGATATATGAGAAATACATAGTACCGGTATTATCTGCTACTTTTAGTGGCATTACCCAACAACCACCCGCAATTCCGGCAATTCCTATGTTATTGTTCGCGTTTGCCGTCGCGACACCGGCACAGGCGGTGCCATGTCCTTCATTCGGCGCGTCGTCCATTGGGTTGCTGTCGTTGTCACCATAATCATATCCGGTAACAAGGCTTAAATCTTCGTGAGCAGTATCTACGCCAGAATCAATAATCGCGACTATAACAGACGAGTTACCCCAACCTTGTGCGTTGTTCCATGCCAGTTCGGCATCCGAGTCAAACCCGACAGTGCCGACACCGGGACCAGAGTGACTCCCACCAGAATAAACCGGTAACTGGGCTGTGTTATTATGTCCCCATTGGTTTGCGTAATGCGTATCGTTTGGAGCAACAGTATGATAGGCTACGTATTCTGGAATTGCCAACTCCACACTTGAGTTACTTCCAAATTTTTTGATTATACGTTTTATGGATTGCCCCGACTCTATATAGAGAATGAACCAGCGGTCGAATCCTGTTTTCTTTTCCCATAACTTGTCATTTACTGTCCGATGTGCCCGACTGTAACCTGAGACGTTATACTTCTTCATCAGGGCATCTAAGGACGCGATTTCCATCTGAGTGGAAATTTCGCCTAATTCCCGCGGAAGTCCGCTATGCATAGACGAATCTGTCAGCTTAATTTTAAATCTGTCAGTAGCAAAAAGGGGTCTGTTTTTTGCCACATCCTGAGGAGAATATGCCATTAGGGGAATCAGGCAACTTATTAATGTAAATAGAATTATAATCTTTCTCATACTTATTCCTCTCTCATTTCTTATTAATTAATCTTTCCGACTTGCTTTAATGTCATATATATCATAGAATTAAATCAAAATAAGTCTTTACA
>JAIOTM010000384.1 GCA_021106755.1 Candidatus Cloacimonadota bacterium
ACAACTATATTTATAAGTCCAGCTCTTGATGGTTGCCTGTAGTTCCGCGGTGTATCTGTCTTGTTCTGTCATGCTCCAGTATTCCAAAATACGCCGATTATATTCAAGGGACAGCACAAAATTGGCTTCCGCTGTGTCCACTCGCAACCCTAATCCATAATCACCCAGTTTTTCATGTTCTGTCAGATACTGAACTGAGCCGGAAAGCCTGATAAAGTGGAATGGCATAAGCGAAACTTCCGTCTGTAGCAGATTGAGCACCCTCTCACTGTCATCGCCTCCCGCTTTAAGGTTACGAGTTACAGAATCAAGTATATAGTCGAATGAAAGATTAACGTAATCGCTCAGTCGCTTATCCCAGAGAGCGTAAAGGCGGTTGTAGTAATAATCACGGTAGGGTGAGCTATCTATGATATGCTGGTACTGCATATAGAGGTGTGATTTTACATAATTTTCGATATATCCCAGATAGAGCAGTGACAAAACATCATCAGGGTCGAGATTAATAATTCGTCTGTAAGTGCGTATTACAGCGTAAGGCTTGTTGTAATCAATGTATTCACTCCCTATCTCCCGCCACGCGTCAACCGCTTGTGGATGCTCCGCGACGAATGAGTGCAATAGCTTCCTGCCTTCGCGGTGATTTCCATGGGATTTATGGAAAAGATAATAGGCTATCACCATGTATTCAGAATCAGGAAATACTCGCAAAAAATACTGGTAAAGGCTATCCGATCTGTTATGAGTTTCAAGTTGTCGGGAACAATCAATCATTGATCTCAGCACTTCCTCATGCCTGATGGAGTCATTTACAGAAGCAAGGCTCACTTGTGGTTTCAATAAATCGTTGTAGAGTTTCTCGTATAGCAAGTATGCCAACTGGTATTCTGAAGCAAAAAGCAGATTATCGGCAATCTCCTTGCGAATACAGTAAGAATCGGGAAACCGCTCAAACATCCGTAGCAAGAGAGAATCATATTTGGTAAACTCCATCTTGAGCAGGTAGTCGTGCAACACATGTATCATATAAGTTTCTAATTGTTTCTCTGAATCAGTAATATTTACAATCCGGTTGCCCGAAAGTGTAAAATCCTCGTTACGTAATTCTATCGTGTTAGCAAAAATAAACGAAGCGACTCCAAATATTATGCAAAACAGAGTAAGTTTCGCTACTGATTCCTTTTTTATTATCATATATTACTTTTTTTTATTTAGTAGCTAAAGTCAAGCCCTTTCAAAACCGATAAAGAAAGTGAGATCATTCTCAAGCTTAAAAGTGATTCAACTCTGGAGGCAACTATGACCTTCCCGCGCGAGTTGAGTTTTCTCAGAAGTCTGACGAATCAGATTCGCCGCTTGCCTGGAGCAAGAAAAACGGGGAAATCAGAATCATCCGACAACACGAAAGCTCATCGCGACAGGAACGTTGCACTACCAGAACGAAGAAGTAATTCATCGAAAACACCAGAATCGGATGTCAATAGTGGTCCCGGCAGAGACCCAGGCGTAACCGCCGCTGTTGACCATTCTGATTCAGCGGTCATTCCTTTAAAAACAAGGATGACAACAGAGGAAGAAGTCCACAACCTAGCAGTAGCCGCTTCTTCCTCTGATCTTTCTCTAAATGAGAGAAAATCGGTTAGAAGCACGGATGAAGCTTTGTTCAGGTATAATGTCTATGGAAAGGGCACAGCTTTGAGTCGCCTGACCAGGTCAGACGCACCTGAGATTAACTCAATTGATTTGATTGTATAAAACCGCCATTCCGGCGGTTTTTTTTTGCGTGTGATGTTTTCGAGTCGTTCTTCGTCTCTACGATTTGAAAAATCAATTTCCGGTGAAGCCAAGTGCTGTTTTTTTAGCGAATCGCGTATGCAATTCGCTATTATGGTAGCCAGTTCCTGTAGGTACTGTACACTGTGATTGGAAACGGACGGAAAAATGTTTTAATATAGAGCCAGGCAATCGCCTCATCAAGAACCACCCGAACACCGCTACTGCATTTCCACCAATTATCAATATTGTAATAAACAGACGGACAACTATAGACGCCAATATCATAATCACTGCCGAAAGCCAATTGGAACAATTTCCGGCTTCGTCGGGCATGTGGTCCTACACTGAAAACATCAATGGTTCTTTCCTCAATCCCATGTTTTTCCATCCAGCTCTTAATCAATAAGGCAGATGTAAATGTCCGGTCTCTACTCGCGTAAGGATTAGGAATACCAAGCATCCTGTCCCGTTCTATACCAAGATACTCCAGTGTGTGAATGCTTACTTCAGAAGTTGTTTTATATTCTCCGAGATAACGACCCCTGTTAATGAAATGTCCTGTAAGAATAATCTGCCCGTAGGAATGGGCTTCAATGTGTTTCGCGGCTTCCTCTAAAGCGTCATCCGAAAGCCAGCCCTCAATTACCAGAATACCGCGCTCACGCGGATTGTGCTCGGATAGAAAAGGATATATGTATAATCCGATAACAAACGACAATATAGCGAATCCAGCAAAGAGCAACAATATAGTCGCGACAACGCATCGCCAGTTCATAAAGCTGAAATATTTTTTTCTTTTATTACTCATCATCCCCTAATAGAACCAATTCGTTCGTTGTCTATATAAATCAGAGATTAGTTTCAGTTCGTTTAAGATTTAATACCCATATCATCTTCGAAGTCGGGACTACCACTCTATAAATTGCACCCGGTTCAAGTGCAATCGAGTAGGAGGAATACCATTAATTGGTATTCCGTCCTCTCACACCACCAAGCATACCGTTCGGTACTTGGCGGTTCAATAGAATTAACATACTCGTGCTTCGTTATCTGTTTTTGAATATGAATTTTTACCTGCCAACGTTCTTTCTTGCTCTTCATATTCTTTCAATTTCTGTGAATCTTGCTTCAATTGTCGAGCGGTCTTTCGAAGGTGTTTG
>JAIOTM010000054.1 GCA_021106755.1 Candidatus Cloacimonadota bacterium
GGTGAGTACAAACACTTTATGCTCAAGGAAATTTTCGAGCAACCTGTTTCGGTCGCCAACGCTTTTCGGGGAAGATTCGTGGAAGACCTTTCCACGACTCGTCTCGGCGGTTTGGGAATGACTGGAGAGGAGCTTCGCAGAATCAAGAGCATCCAGTTGATAGCCTGCGGAACATCGTGGCATTCCGGGCTGATAGGCGAATATATTATCGAAGATATTGCCCGCGTTCCCGTTGACGTACACTACGCGGGAGAATACCGCTACAGTAACCCAATTATCCCTGATGATACCTTAGTGTTGGTTATCAGTCAGTCAGGCGAGACAGCCGACACCTTAGCCGCACTCCGGGAAGCACGAGCTAAAGGTGCACGAGTGCTGGGTATTACTAATGTGGTTGGCAGTACAATCGCACGTGATTCTGATGGTGGAGTTTACATACATGCGGGGGCGGAGATAGGAGTGGCTTCTACCAAAGCGTTTACGTCTCAGGTAACGGTGCTTTCCCTGTTGGCTTGTCTTCTCGGAAGACAGCGACACATGTCGCCAATACTCGGAGCAGAATTCATTGCTGAATTAAAGGCTATTCCCACAAAAATATGCGAAATTCTGGCACAAACGGATACTATCAAAGCGGTTGCTGCTTCTATCAAAGACGCAGGGAATGCTCTGTATCTCGGTAGGGGAGTGAATTTCCCGGTTGCGTTGGAAGGAGCATTAAAATTGAAGGAAATATCCTACATACACGCTGAAGGTTACGCGGCGGGAGAGATGAAACACGGACCTATCGCCCTGATAGACCAGAATATGCCGGTTATCGCGATAGCTGTTAAAGACCCACTTTACGAGAAAGTTGTCTCTAATCTTCAGGAAGTCAGGGCACGCAAAGGGCGATTGTTCTCTATAGTCAGTCCGGGAGACACTGCGGTTAGAGACATCTCGGAGCAGATTATCGAAATCCCGCAAACTATTCCGGCTCTTCAGCCTTTGCTGACAGTAATTCCATTACAACTTCTTGCTTACTACGCGGCAGATTTACTGGGTCTTGATGTTGATCAACCTCGAAACCTTGCCAAGAGTGTGACCGTAGAATAGCCCATGGACAACAGACAGCGGGATTTCCAGCTTGAGGGCATTATCCTCGACAGGATTCCGTACAAGGAGTCCAGCTTTATACTGAAAGTGTTAACTCCCCGGAAGGGTGTGATTTCAATAATCGCTCAGGGAGCGCGTAAAGAAAACAGCAAACTGCAGGGAGTCCTTGATCTGATGAATCTCTGCAATTTTGATTTATACCGTAGCGGCGAATTATTTAACGTAAGGGGTGCAGAATTATTGAAATCCTATCACCTGACCTGCTCCTGGGAGCAAACTATTCTACTTCACGCGGGAGCGGAGTTGTATCTCAAGCTGGCTATGGGGGAGCAGGAATCGGAAGCGACGTTCCATATTCTGAAAAAATATTCGGAATACGTTTCGGGAGTCAGCAAAAACGGAATAGCAGTATTCTGGCGTTTGTTGTATCGAACTCTTCTCAACGAAGGTGGTGCCTTTAATCTGCAAACTTGTGTTGTGTGCGGATGCGCGAAGGAGTTTGTAGCCTGTTATCCACGGAAGCATGGACTTATTTGTGGTTTGTGCGCGAAAAGGAGTGAAAAAGAACTCCTGATTCCCATCAGTCGGGAAATGGGGAATCTGTTCCGATTGCTTCCAACTATTGGGAATGTGCTGGAAGAAATTACAATCAGTATGGAAGCGAGAAAACGGATAACTGAAATTTTTTTCCTACAAATTGAGGAGCATTCAGGACGGAAGATTATCCTTAAAAGCCTGAGCCAGCTTGATGATTCGGATTCATTAAATGAGGTTCCCTGAAAGCAATGAATAAAAATGATTAGTTGTAGTAAAAAAGAATTGACACCATAATCATTGATAGCTAAAATTGTATTAGAATATAATAGAGTGTTTAATATTACATAGTTCTTCATTAAGGAGGTCAGAAATGAAGAAGTTATTAGTTTTATCTATAGTAGTCTTAGTTAGCTTCGCAATACTGTTCGCTGAGAGTGAATCTGAGCCGAACAACTATTCGGGGCAAGCGAACACAATCCCTAATGCTGGTGCTTCTGTTGTTGGTGTACATGGCAACATAGTCAATACCGATAGAGATTGGTGGATGTATCAGGCACATGGTGGAGATCAGATTAATGTTACTCGCACTATGGGAGTTATGGTCGGAGTCTATTGTCCAAATTCAGCTTCATATTTAGGTGGTGCAGATTTGCTCTATATTGTACCCGGTACTCTTGGTATTCTGTACAATAATTATGTAAGAATTTCTCTTCCTAGTGGACAAACAACAGGTAACGTGGATTATTCGGTACAAATTACTAATAATACCAATAACACGTTACCGGTAGAACTTTCGACTTTCAATTGCAATGTGACTTACCAGAATTTCGTTTCAATCAACTGGACAACCCAGTCTGAATCGAACCTGCAAGGTTACAATATCTATCGGGCAGAAACTCATCATCTGGAAAATGCTTTGATGATTAATCCCAATATCATCCCCGCTGAGAACACTTCAACTGTTAAAGACTACACCTATTCAGATGAAGCAGCAGAATCTCAGCAATCATATTACTACTGGCTTGAAAGTGTTGAACTGAACAACACTAATATGTACCATGGGCCAATCAGTATCACAGTTATACTGGGTGAGGATTCTGATGATAACACACCGGATTTATTCTCGGTGAATACAGCGATTGTCAACAACTTCCCGAATCCCTTCAATCCATCTACTTCTATCATGTATTACCTGGCAGAAGATGCTTCAAGTGTAGATATGGAAGTTTACAACGTTAAAGGTCAGAAAATGGCTGATTACTATGAAGGACCTCAAATTGAAGGTTATCACTCAATTGTCTGGAATGGTAAAGACCTGAACGGAAAAACAGCCGCATCCGGTTTGTACATGTTCAAGCTTAACGTTGATGGAAAGACCTTCGTAAAACAAGGCGTTCTTGTAAAATAATATCACAAACTGATATACTGAAACGGGCTGGTTTTTCCAGCCCGTTTTATTGTGGAATCAATTAAGTACACTTCTCAAAATCATTTACCAACTACCAAAACGCTTTGCATAATGCTTGATATTCTGCTTTTTCAAAAATCTGGCAGAATATACTCGACTTTATGGGGGTTTTCTTCAGACGTAAAGAGCCATCTTGAGCATGAAAAACAACATAACAAAATCTTCTTGAAAAGATAAGGCATCCATACGGGATAGATATAATACTTGACATTATGTCTGGTATTGTTTACATTGTAACCATGAAGAACGAAGTTAGATATTATCGGTTTATGCGAGATGAAATGACCCAGCAGGAGCTTGCTGATAAGGTAAATGTTACTCGCCAGACTATTCTCGCTATTGAAAAAAGCCGTTTCAATCCATCTGTGCGTTTAGCAATGAAAATTGCCGAGGTGTTGAGTGTATCTATTGAAAAACTATTCCAACTCACCGAAGAGGACAAGGAGTAACTATGAAATCTGTATTTGGACAATACACAAGCCTTATGCGTAGCATCTGGATGATGTTGGTTGTAATCAGCATATTCTTAGCTGCCGCGTTGCCTCAAAATCCGTGGTGTATCTACAGTTACGGAGCATTCGTGCTGATTCTTTTAGCATTGCCCCTGGTTATGGAGTTCAAGAAAAAGAGCGAACTGGATGAGATGCAAACTCATAACACCCGACTTTCCAGCCATATTGTCTATAACCTGACTGTAGGGCTTCTCATTATAATTATGATGAAAGACTACTATTCACAAGGTGAGAATGCCCCCAATCAATTCTATATGCTACTCTTAACACCTATGACCGTTAAATTGTTATTCAACATGTTCGCCAATCTGCCCGCCTGGCAGGCAGCACGCATAATTACCATATTTTTCGGTGCGTCCTGGACACTGTTCGCGGTGCTATCGCATGTTGGAGATATTGTGGTTGTGATTGAGGCTACTCCTTTTTTACTGTTAATCGTATTGGGGCTTATGACTAAGAAATGGCCAGTAATCTGCGGTCTTTTATTAACATTACTCGGAATATTCGGCACCTGGTTTTTCATTATAGGGAATAGATTCGATATCTACATGAAAATCTTAATGACAAGCATACTTATTCTGCCAGTACTGACAAGCGGAGTGATGCTGTTAATACGAAATGGAAAGAAATTGTGAAACGTATAATTTGTTTACTATGTTTGCAGATGAGTCTTTTGCTGGCGGTTAATCCAGCCAATCTTCCTCTGAGCCGCGTTAAGTACAACAACAACGGCAGTATTTGTCGCGGATACAGCAAAGAGCCAATTGAGATAAACGGATATAGTTGCGTAAGATATATCTGGTTCTATCCAGAAGGCACATTAGATAACTTCGAAGTAGCAGATTCGACAATTATCAATAATATCCCAATCCCCGCCCGTTCAAAAAAATTTTTAACTCCCGATGGTGTTCTTGATTGTGTCTGGTTCTCGCGGGATGTGTTAGTACAGGGGTACTTCTGCCCCGGCGGTAATTGCAAGGAAGCTACCGGATTTCATCCCAATGGTCAGCTTCGGTATGTGTTTCCGCGCGAACCTGTAGAGATAAATGGTATTTTATGTTATCCAAGCGGAATGACTGGTGTGTATTTTTACCCTGAAGGAAATCTGAAATCCTGTTATGTGTATCAAGATGTTGACATTCAGGGAAAGCATTATAAAAAGGCTACACAGCTTCAGTTCAGTCAATTGGGAGAGATAATCGGCTCACAACGCCCTTCGTTTTTCTATCGGCTGTTCTGGTGGCACATAATGTATGGTTTGGTCAAGATTATATTCTAATGGAGCAATTATGACAGACCCTGATTTAGCAAGGAAGCTCTCCTGTATAACGGAGCTATTTAAAAGTAAACATATTCTCGTTGTAGGTGACATGATTCTGGACCATTACATAGACGGTAAAGTCCAGCGCATTTCTCCCGAAGCACCTATTCCGATTGTGGAAGTTTCAAAGGAATATTATCGGCTTGGAGGTGCAGCGAATGTTGCCAATAACCTGGTCTCGTTAGGAATCCGAACATCTATAGCGGGAATGCTTGGTGGTGATCGTTATGCCGGTATTTTCCGGGACAAGCTCTCTGAAAAGGGAATTTCTCCCGTTTTTCTAATTGAGGATACTCAGCGTTCTACCACGTTGAAGACCAGAATTATGAGCAACAATCACCATATTGTCCGGGTCGATTTTGAACATAAACACTACGCTGAAGAAAACAATGAAACTTTGCTACTGCAAAATATCAGTTCAATAATCCAGAACGTAGATGCTGTAATTCTGCAAGACTATAATAAAGGTGTGCTTACTCCGAGAATAATTAACGAGACTATCCAATTATGCCGTCTGCGAAATGTACCTGTTCTGGTTGATCCTAAATTCACAAATTTTTTCGCCTACACAGGTTGCACAGTCTTTAAGCCTAATATGAAGGAACTCCAGCAAAACCTGAGTCTCGAAATTAACACTGACGCGGAGTTAACACAGGCAGCCAGACAGCTCAATAACAGGCTTGATTCTGACTATCTGGTGATAACCCGCGGAGCAGAGGGAATTACAGTATTCGAAAAAGAACTCCGCACTGATTATCCAAGCCTTGCACGGGAAGTTTACGATGTTTCTGGTGCTGGAGATACGGTTATCTCAATTCTTGCCGCGTCTCTTGCAGTCGGACTCGATATAAAGAACGCGGTTGAATGTGCGAATATAGCGGCTGGACTTGTCTGTGCCAAAGCAGGAACAAAGCCTGTAGAAGCTACAGAATTCCAGAAAGCTGTCATCCGGTTCCACTCCAATCATATAGACGCATGATTTGGGCTAACCCACTAATAGTACAGAGATTGAAGAAAATATTAAAAAAAGCAGACTTTGCAAAGATTCATCAAAGATTGTACATTGAATCTAAAATATTCAGGAGTTCCATGACATCATCTGGTGAGAGAATAAACATTTTCTTATTGTCATTCATCATAGGTGATGTTAAATTGTTTTAATACGAAGTGACTAAACCCGAGATATTAATATTTTCCGGTTTGCGGAGTAGTATTGATGACACGAAAAAGACATATTCTGCTCATAGATGATGATGACAGTATTCTGTTCAGTGCTAAAGCCTATCTTGAGAATATCGGGTACGCGGTAACTATCGCGTCCAGCGGAAAGACCGGACTGGAAGAGTTCCATAGCAAGAAACCGGACATCGTTCTGACAGATTTGAATATGCCTGAGATGGACGGACTCGAAGTCTTGAATAAAATTCAAGATACTTCCCCTGATTTCCCTGTTATAGTACTTTCCTCTGTGGATGAGAGTAAAGAAATTCTCACAGCACTCAAAAATGGTGCCTGGGATTATTTCACGAAACCTGTTGTCGAGATGGAACTGCTGGCATCAGTAATCGATAAAGCACTGGCAAGGAAGCAGATAAAAGAAAACATGCATCATTTTAAACGGGAATTTGATGAACAAGCCGATGGGCAGACAAAACTACTTGAAGAAAATTTACAACGTTATCAGATGATTTCCCAGATGATGCACGATTTTGTCTATTGGGGTCGTGTTTTACCTGATGGCAACATCAAGAAAGAATGGGTAACAGTTTCCACTGATTCAATCATTGGCTATTCAGTAGAAGAGCTTAATCAATTTAAATGCTGGGAATCAATGTTTCATGAGGATGATCAGGAAAGTGCCCAAATCCTGATTCAATGGGTTATTAAAAATAATTCCCGGCAGCAGTCTCATTTCAGAGTGATTACAAAAACCGGGGAAAACAAAGTGTTGATGGTTTCCTGCAAACCAGTATGGAGCGATACAGAACAGCGGGTAACCCAGATAATTATAACAGGACGGGATATCACAGAAGAACTGAATACTTTCGAGAAATTGCAACTATACAAGAAGATTATTGATAACTCCGATATTGCCATTGTAATAGCTGACAATGAAGGCATATATCTGGAACAAAATAATGCCCACCGTGAATTGCTGGGCTACTCCGATGAAGATATAATTGGAAAAACCCCTTCTGTAATTACTGGCATTGATTCCAAATCGGATGTTTTCAGTTCCCTGAAAAATAAAGACTCATACCGTTACGAATTCCAATTAAAGAGTAAATCCGGGAAGATGTTATATATAGACCATTCTCTGTTTACAACCCGTAACGCGGCAGGCAATGTTCAATGTTATATCTCCTTCAAGCGTGACATAACTATGCAAAGAAGGTCTCAGCAAGTACAGGATATTATTTTTGAGATTGGAACCGCTGTCAACTATTCAAAAGATTTGCACGAGTTCTATGAAAAAATTCAGCATTCCATTGGTCGTATTATTGACACAACGAACTTCTATATTGCTTTGTACGAAGAGGAAACTCAAACACTTTCTCTTCCCTATCATGTTGATATGAAAGATGCGTTCACCTCGTTCCCTGCTGGAAAAACTCTTACCTACTATGTAATCCGTTCAGGTAAAACACAATTGCTCACCGAAGCACAAATCAGGCAACTTGCGGCTGAGGGTGAAGTAGAAATAGTTGGTTCTCTGGCGGAAGTATGGTTAGGTGTTCCTCTGCGTATCAAAGGAAAGATTATCGGTATTGTAAGTGTGCAAAGCTATGAAAGCGTTAACGCGATTAGAGAAGAAGACAGGGATTTTCTCCAATTTGTATCTGACCAAATAGCGGTTGCAATCGACCGAAAGCTACAAGAAGATGAACGGATGCGGTTAGTTACAGCAATTGAAAACGTGAACGAGTCTGTTGTTATTACAGATAAAAATGCAGTTATTGAATATGTAAATCAAGCTTGCGCGTCAATTGCGGGTTACAATCAATTTGAATTGATTGGAAAAAATCCAAACATCTTCAGTAGCGGTAAACACGATTCCGCATTTTACAAAGAATTATGGGAGCAGATACAAAATGGAAAGATGTGGCGCGGTCTATTAATCAACAAAAGAAAAAACGGAGAGTTGTTTCAGGAAACCGCGACCATCACGCCTATCTTCGATGACAGAGGACAGATTACTAACTATATCGCGGTAAAACGAGATGTTACAGAAGAGCGTAAGTTGCAGAAACAGTTGCAACAATCTCAGAAGATGGAAGCTATCGGCACTCTTGCCGGTGGAATTGCTCATGATTTTAACAACATTCTTTCTATCATTTTAGGTTATACTGAACTGGCAACCGCGGATACTGACCGGAAAGAAGTATTGGAAGCACACCTCGGAGAAATCCGTAAAGCCGGAATCCGTGCCAAAAACCTTGTGAAGCAAATTTTAACTTTCAGCAGACGCAAAGATAAGGAACGTAAGCCACTCCAACTTAAACCGATTATTAAAGAATCGCTAAAATTATTACGAGCTTCCATTCCTGTTACCATAGACATTAACTGTAACCTGAACACAGATTGTATGATTCTTGGTGATCCTACCGAAATACATCAGATAATTATGAACTTGTGCACTAATGCCTATCACGCTATGGAGGAACACGGGGGAGTTATTGAAATAACGATGAGCGAATCTTCTTTAAGTGAGATACCCGAACAGATAGATATAGAACAGAATACGGAAAACTGGGTATTGATTGAGATTAAAGATACTGGTAGCGGGATTGAAGAGCAAGTGCTTGAACACATTTTCGAGCCTTACTTTACAACTAAGGGAGCAGAGAAAGGTACAGGGCTGGGACTCTCAATTGTACATGGAATCGTTAGAAGTTACGGGGGAGATATTATCGTCACTTCAGTGTTGGAGTTAGGTACGGTATTCAACATCTATCTACCCATATTTATAGACGCTATTAAAGATAAACCCCAACCAGAAACTTCTCGTGATATTAAAGCGAGTGCTCACATTCTTTTTGTAGATGATGAAGAGATGATTACCCGGATGTTCAAGCGAGCACTTGAGAAAATGGGTTATGATGTTAAGATTGCCAGTAATGGCATAGAAGCCTTAGAATTTTTCAGATTGACACCAGATAAATTCGATATAATGATTACGGATATGACAATGCCGAAAATGACAGGGAATGAACTCGCTCTAAAGGTTCTGCAAATACGACCGGATTTCCCCATCATTCTCAGTACAGGATTTCATGACAGTCTCACTCCGGGATTTCTTGAAGAGACTGGCATTAAGAAATTACTTATCAAGCCGATAGCCCCACGCAAAATGGCACAGGAAATAGAAGAGCTACTCGGTCACTAAAAAAAAGGAGATGTTATGCGCGTCTTGCTCTTGGCAGTCTTCATTGGTTTTGTTGGTTTCTTAGTTGGTTACATTATCTGGGGCAACTCAGGAACTGGATGGATTCCCCCCGAATCTCTTTTCACTGGTAAGCTCGTAGAAGGTGAAAATATGATTATCAAAGGCTACGAGAAACCTAATCTCCCCGCGTTGAATCGTGGCTTCAATATTCTACTCCTTGGATTGAGTTTCACTATTCTGGGCGGTTGGATTGGCTACCTTTGGCGAAAAAGAGAGAGAGAAAACCGTAACAAGCTCAACTACCCGCTTTTTATGCATGAGCCATACAAATTCAATAAGAAGAAGAATTCTTTCCGATTTTAACCCGCAAGATAATCCCCCTTGTGGATTTAATCGACAAGTAAGACATGTTGGTAAACCAACAGTTGAGTTCTGGGAGATTTTCTATATCGTAATGCCAAGATTGGCATTAAGGCAGAGGTATTTTCTCTGGCATCAAGTTATCCACGAGGATTCTTTCACCTTCAATTATAGCTACAACTGAAACATTTTTGTCTGGAATTTGCTGGTTATTCCTATAAATTATCCGACCAGAAACACCAATAAACGCTCTTGTCCCTTTCAACGCCTGAAGAATTTTGCATGGTTCTTCGCTGTCAGCCCGCTTAATGGCATCGGCGGCTAACATAGTTGTATCATAGCCAAGGGCAGCAAACCCATCTGGTGGGGAACCGTATTCTTTCGTGTATCTATCAATAAAGAGTTGTGCTTTTTTAGTGCGCGTGTTGTCTCTGTCAGCGAGAAAGTGGGTAGTGTAGTATATTCCGGTACACAGCTTTTCTGATATGTTAGTGATTGCAGGCGTATCATAGGAGTCTCCACCAAAAATAGGTTGATTAACTCCAGCTTTCCGAAACTGTTCAACAATATGTCCAATATCATCTGGTCCTGCCGCAATGTAAATCATTTCAGGTTGTGGAGATAGTTTCTTTATTCGGGTTATGTTAGACCCGTAGTCTCTTGTTCCACCAATAAATGTATCTTCGGCAATAATGTTCCCGCCACAAGCTTCATAACTCTCTTTGAAATACTTAGTCAGCAAACGAGTATATTCCATCTGAGTATCCCACAACAGACAACATGACT